>NZ_PDEL01000008.1:0-287604 GCF_002556465.1 Klebsiella sp. MBT K-1
GCGGGGGCCAGATTTGAACTGACGACCTTCGGGTTATGAGCCCGACGAGCTACCAGGCTGCTCCACCCCGCGTCCGTGGAAGCGCACTATACTCCGCTAACGTTTTGATGCAACCCTTTTTGACAGAAATCGTCGATTTTGTAAAAAATGGTGCATACAGAAGCACTTCCCGCTTGTTTTTTGCGCAAAACTGCCTTTGCGGTGCCTAAGCGCATTTCATTAGCCCTGGCGGTTTGTTATCTTCATCACGCACCCAGGCTTAGCAGCATAAAGAAGAGATACCATGAAAGGACGTTGGGCAAAATATGCAGTAACAGGCGCGATGCTGGCAATGCTGGCCGCCTGTTCCTCAAAACCGACCGATCGCGGTCAGCAGTATAATGAAGGTAAACTCACCCAGCCGTTTTCACTGGTTAACCAACCTGATGCGGTCGGCTCGCCGATTAACGCCGGCGACTTCTCCGAGCAGGTGAGGCAGATTCGTAGCGCCTCTCCGCGTCTCTATACCAGCCAGAGCAACGTCTACAATGCGATTCAGGAGTGGCTGCGTTCCGGCGGCGACACCCGCACGCTGAGCCAGTTTGGTATCGACGCCTGGCAGATGCAGGGGACGGATAACTACGGTAACGTTCAGTTTACCGGCTACTACACGCCGGTGGTGCAGGCGCGTCATACTCGCCAGGGCGAGTTCCAGTACCCGATTTACCGGATGCCGCCGAAGCGCGGCAAGCTGCCGTCCCGCGCCAGCATCTACGCCGGCGCTCTGAGCGACAACTACATCCTGGCCTATAGCAACTCGCTGATGGATAACTTCATCATGGACGTGCAGGGCAGCGGCTACATTGACTTTGGCGACGGTTCGCCGCTGAACTTCTTCAGCTATGCCGGGAAAAACGGCTGGCCCTATTACAGCATCGGTAAAGTGCTGATCGACCGCGGCGAAGTGAAGCGCGAAGATATGTCGATGCAGGCGATCCGCGAATGGGGCGAAAAGCACAGCGAGGCGGAAGTCCGAGAACTGCTGGAGCAGAACCCGTCGTTCGTCTTCTTTAAACCGCAGTCCTTCGCGCCGGTGAAAGGCGCCAGCGCGGTGCCGCTGATTGGCCGCGCGTCGGTGGCCTCCGACCGTTCCATTGTTCCTGCTGGCACCACGCTGCTGGCGGAAGTGCCGCTGCTGGACAATAACGGTAAGTTCAACGGCCAGTACGAGCTGCGTTTAATGGTGGCCCTTGACGTTGGCGGCGCGATTAAAGGTCAGCACTTCGATATTTACCAGGGCATTGGTCCGGATGCCGGACACCGTGCCGGCTGGTATAACCACTATGGCCGCGTATGGGTGCTGAAAAACGCGCCGGGCGCGGGCAACGTCTTTAGCGGCTAGTATTCACGTTCTTTTCCCCGGTCGCGTTGCGCTTACCGGGGCTACGGTAGCCCGGGTAAGGCGCTTGCGCCGCGGCCCGGGAATATCCACTTATTCTGAGGTTTTATGTCTGTTGTAATCAGCGATGCCTGGCGCCAGCGTTTTGGCGGCACGGCGCGTTTATATGGTGAAAAGGCGCTGCAATGTTTTGCCGACGCGCACGTCTGCGTGGTCGGCATCGGCGGCGTGGGCTCCTGGGCGGCGGAAGCGCTGGCGAGAACCGGGATTGGCGCGATTACCCTTATCGATATGGATGACGTCTGCGTGACCAACACCAACCGTCAGATCCACGCGCTTGGCGGTAACGTTGGCCTGGCGAAAGCCGAGGTGATGGCGGAGCGCATTCGCCTGATCAACCCCGAGTGCCGGGTCACGGTGGTGGACGATTTCGTCACCCCGGAAAACGTCGCCGAGTATCTTGGCGTTGGCTTTAGCTACGTGATTGACGCCATCGACAGCGTGCGCCCGAAAGCGGCGCTAATCGCTTACTGTCGTCGCCATAAGGTTCCGCTGGTGACCACCGGCGGCGCGGGCGGGCAAATCGATCCGACGCAAATTCAGGTCGCCGATCTGGCGAAAACCATCCAGGATCCGCTGGCGGCAAAGCTGCGCGAGCGTTTGAAGAGCCAGTTCGGGGTGGTGAAGAACAGCAAAGGTAAGCTCGGCGTGGATTGCGTGTTTTCCACCGAAGCGCTGGTTTATCCGCAGGCGGACGGCAGCGTGTGCGCGATGAAAAGCACCGCTGAGGGGCCGAAGCGAATGGATTGCGCATCCGGCTTTGGCGCCGCGACGATGGTAACCGCGACCTTTGGTTTTGTCGCCGTCTCCCACGCGCTGAAGAAAATGCTGGCGAAGGCGGAGCGGCTGACGGCGTAGGCCCTCATTGCGGCAAGACGGTAGCCCGGACAGGTGCGCAGCACCGCCTCCGGGATTGTTCACGGGCGCCATCGCAAAAATGTCTTTCCGCAGCAGGCGCTTTCCCCGGAAGCGGCGCGTTGCGCCTGTCCGGGCTACTTCAAAGAGCGTAAACCTCGCGGGCGGCGGCGAGCACCGCTTCGCTCAGGGCGTTGAGTCCCTGACTGCGCGAGGCGCTCAGCTGGCCGCGCAGCCCCAGCGCATCAAACAGCGCCAGCGGATCCTGCGCCAGCAGCTCGGCGGCGCTTTTACCTTCAACGGCGGCCAACAGCACCGCCAGCATGCCGCGCACGATACGGCCTTCGCTATCGCCGAAGAAATGCAGCTTGCCCTCGGCATCAACGGAATATCCCAGCCAGACGCGGTTTTCACACCCGGCAATCTCTTTGGCTCGCGCTTTCAGGTCGTCCGGCAGCGCGGGAAGCTGCTTGCCCAGTAAAATCAGCTGACGGTATTTATCCTCCCACTGGCTGAGCGGGGTAAACGTCTGGCGTAAAGTCTCTTCGGTGATGCGGGTTCCAAAAGGGTGAGAAGTCGTCATTAGTCCACCAGAATTTCCAGAGCGCGGTCAACGGCGTGCACCAGCGCGTAAACATCGTCTTGCGTATTATAAGGCGCGAAGGAGGCCCGCAGAGTGCCGCTGACGCCAAGCGCCGCCAGCAGTGGTTGAGCGCAGTGCTGACCGGCGCGCAGCGCGATACCCGATTCCGCCAGCAGCGTCACCATATCGCTATGGTGAACGCCGTCAAAATCAAACGCCAGCAGGCTGGCATCCTGACAGCGGAACGAGCGAAAGCCCGGACGTTTCGCCAGCTCGTCTTCCGCCAGCGTGGCCAGGCCGCGGCACCAGTTTTCCGCCTGCGCGATATCCGTCTCCTCCAGCCACTCCAGCGCCGCGCTCAGGCCAATCACCCCGGCGATATTTGGCGTCCCGGCCTCGAAGCGCCAGGGGACGGGCTGGGTTTTGAAGCCGTCGAAGGTGACTTCGGTAATCATTTTTCCCCCGCCGAACCACGGCGACATCTCCGCCAGCCGTTCGCGTTTGCCATACAGCGCGCCGATGCCGGTCGGCCCGTAGAGCTTATGGCCGGAAAAAGCATAAAAGTCGATATCCAGCGCCTGGACGTCCGCCGGGAAATGCACCGCCCCCTGCGCGCCGTCGACCATCACCACCATCCCGGCAGCGTGGGCCTGGCGAATCGCCAGCGCCAGGTCCGGGCAGCCGCCGGTGACGTTGGACATCTGGCCAATCGCCAGCACCCGGCTGCGCGGCGTGATGAGCGCGCCAAGCGCCGCCACGTCCGGCAGACGGTTGCCCGCCAGCGGCAGCTTCACCACCCGCGCGCCGGTTTGCTCTGCAACCATTAACCACGGCACCAGGTTGGCGTGATGCTCCGCTTCGCTGACGATAATCTCATCGCCGGGTTTCAGCCGCGGGCGCACGTAGCTCTGCGCCACCATATTAATGGCTTCGGTGGTGCCGCGCGTCCAGACGATATCTTCGCCGGATGGGGCATTAAGCAGCGCCGCCACGCGTTCGCGCGCGTTTTCATAGCGTTCGGTTAGCTGCCGGGCGGCGGCGAACTGGCTGCGGTGGACGTTGCCGGCGCTGAGGCGATAGAACTGGTCGCTGGCCTCAATGACCGCCAGCGGTTTGAGCGTTGTCGCGGCGCTATCAAGATAGACGCCGGCGTCGGCCAGCGCCGGGAACTGGGCGCGAAATTGGACGGGGTTGAATGCGTTCATGAGATTCCTCGTATCGATACCAGGATCGTCGCGCAAATCGGCGGGTGATACAAGGTTTGTGCTAACGACTGGAATTTTCTGAATATGACTTCGGGGGGGTAAAAGATGGTTATGCTGAATAGTGTTGGGTTTGCGTTTTAACCTGGTACAGAACGAATCATAAACAGTATAAATAGTCGAAAGGAGAGAAAGATGAAAATGAATAAGACTGCCGCAATTATTTCTGCCTGTGTGCTGACCCTCGGCCTGAGCGCCTGCTCCTCTAACTACGTGATGCATACCAACGATGGGCGCACCATCGTGACCGACGGCAAACCGCAAACGGATAATGATACTGGCATGATTTCGTACAAAGATGCCTGGGGTAACAAGCAGCAGATCAACCGTTCTGATGTAAAACAGCTGGGAGAGCTGGATAAGTAATTGGTTTTTAGCAGGCAAAAAAAAGCACCGCGCAGTGCGGTGCTACATTAAATCACTATGGACAGACAGGGTAAATGTACAGGAAGTGAAAAGGGGTAGCTTCGCTACCATGGTCCGCAAACCCGGACCAATTGCAAACACAACAACACAACATCACAACCGTAAGCCAAAAGCTTGTTGGAACACGCATTCCAAAAAAAGCTCTTCGTTCCGGCTCAGGAAGTGCCGCCACTATAGGTATTTGCTGGTAGAAGCTCAACGGACAAATTATAATAGCTCAGATAAAAAAAACTAATAGGTTAACTATTGTTTCCTGTTTGTTAAATTGCCTTAACATCTAAGCCAGAATAACTATGTCCAAGCGTTTGCCACCTCTGAATGCATTACGTGTTTTTGATGCTGCCGCCCGTCATCTTAGCTTCACTCGCGCCGCCGATGAGCTTTTTGTGACGCAGGCCGCAGTCAGCCACCAAATCAAGTCCCTGGAGGATTTCCTCGGCCTCAAGCTGTTCCGTCGACGCAATCGTTCTCTTCTTTTGACAGAGGAGGGGCAGAGCTATTTTCAGGATATTAAAGAGATTTTCTCGCAGCTCACCGAGGCGACCCGCAAGCTTCAGGCGCGAAGCGCAAAAGGGGCCTTAACCGTCAGTATGCTCCCCAGTTTTGCCATTCAGTGGCTGGTGCCGAGACTCACAAGCTTTAACTCAGCTTATCCGGGAATCGACGTCAGAATCCAGGCCGTGGACCGTCAGGAAGATAAGCTGGCCGACGATGTCGACGTGGCGATTTTTTACGGCCGCGGCAACTGGCCGGGGCTGCGGGTGGAAAAACTGTACGCCGAATATCTGCTCCCGGTGTGTTCCCCGCTGTTGCTCACCGGTGATAAAGCGTTGAAAACGCCTGCCGATCTGGCGCAACATACCCTGCTGCACGACGCTTCCCGCCGCGACTGGCAAACTTATACCCGTCAGTTGGGTCTAAACCATATCAATGTTCAACAGGGACCTATCTTTAGCCACAGCGCAATGGTGCTGCAGGCGGCAATCCATGGACAGGGGGTCGCGCTGGCCAACAATGTGATGGCGCAGTCCGAGATTGAGGCAGGCCGTTTGGTCTGTCCGTTTAATGATGTTCTGGTCAGTAAGAATGCGTTTTATCTCGTTTGTCATGACAGTCAGGCAGAACTGGGTAAAATAGCCGCCTTCCGCCAGTGGATTCTGGCAAAAGCGGCTAATGAACAAGAAAAATTTCGCTTTCGTTATGAACAATAAATCATCGTAGGGTAAACACATGACCAGCCGTTTTATGCTGATTTTCGCCGCGATAAGCGGTTTTATCTTTGTGGCTTTGGGCGCTTTTGGCGCGCACGTTTTAAGTAAAACGATGGGCGTTGCGGAAATGGGCTGGATCCACACCGGCCTGCAGTATCAGGCATTCCATACGCTGGCGATCTTTGGCCTGGCGGTGGCGATGCAGCGCCGCATCAGCATCTGGTTTTACTGGAGCAGCGTCTTTATGGCGCTCGGTACCGTTCTTTTTAGCGGCAGCCTCTACTGTCTGGCGCTCTCGCATTTACGCCTGTGGGCGTTCGTTACGCCGGTCGGGGGCGTCTGCTTCCTCGCCGGTTGGGTATTAATGTTAATTGGTGCAATTCGTCTGAAACGTAAGGGCGTTGTTCATGAATAAAGTTGTCCTCTATTGTCGCCCTGGGTTTGAGAAAGAGTGCGCAGCAGAAATTACCGATAAGGCCTCGCGCCTTGAGGTGTTTGGTTTTGCCCGAGTCAAAGACGACTCCGGCTATGTGATTTTTGAGTGCTATCAGGCCGAAGACGGCGAAAAGCTGGTGCGCGAACTGCCGTTCAGCTCGCTGGTGTTTGCCCGCCAGATGTTTGTGGTTGGCGAACTGCTGCGTGACCTGCCGCCGGAAGACCGGATTTCCCCGATCGTCGGTATGCTGCAGGGCGTGGTGGAGAAGGGCGGCGAGCTGCGCGTGGAAGTGGCCGATACCAACGAAAGCAAAGAGCTGATGAAGTTCTGCCGCAAGTTTACGGTACCGCTGCGCGCGGCGCTGCGCGAGGCGGGCGTGCTGACCAACTATGAAACGCCAAAACGTCCGGTGGTCCACGTATTCTTTATCGCGCCGGGCTGCTGCTACACCGGCTATTCGTTGTCTAACAACAACTCGCCATTCTATATGGGCATTCCGCGCCTCAAGTTCCCGTCCGATGCGCCAAGCCGTTCGACTCTCAAGCTGGAAGAGGCGTTTCACGTCTTTATCCCGGCGGATGAGTGGGATGAGCGCCTGGCGAACGGTATGTACGCGGTGGATCTCGGCGCCTGCCCCGGCGGCTGGACCTATCAGCTGGTGAAACGCAATATGTGGGTCTCCTCGGTGGATAACGGCCCAATGGCGCAAAGCCTGATGGATACCGGGCAGGTGACCTGGCTGCGTGAAGACGGCTTCAAATATCGCCCGACGCGCAGCAACATCTCGTGGATGGTTTGCGATATGGTGGAGAAGCCGGCGAAAGTGGCGGCGCTGATGGCGCAGTGGCTGGTGAACGGCTGGTGCCGCGAAACCATCTTTAACCTGAAGCTGCCGATGAAAAAACGCTACGAAGAGCTATCGCGCAACCTGGCCTATATCCAGGAACAGCTCGACGAGCACGGTATCAACGCGCAGATCCAGGCACGCCAGCTGTATCACGATCGCGAAGAGGTAACGGTTCACGTTCGCCGCCTGTGGGCTGCCGTCGGCGGTCGCCGCGACGAACGCTAGTTTGCCCGCTTTTGTAGGCCGGATAAGGTGTTAAGCCGCTATCCGGCGCTGCAAATAGCCGTTATGACTGCGACACGTCCGAAACAATATGCGTCACATCATCCAGATGGCCGATCCGCGCCTCTCCTGAGCGATTAAACTTGCTCTTATCAATCAGCAATAACGATTGCGACGCCCGCTTAAGCAGCAGCGATTTGAACTCGGCGTTCACCGTGTTTGAGTCCCAGAGCGCGCCCTCGCTGTCGATGCCTTCGCAGGAAAAAATGAACAGGTCGATCTCCAGCGCTTTGAGCTGCGAGATAAGCGACGCGCTGACGTAGCAGCCATATTTTCGCTGGAGCGTACCGCCGGAGCAGGTGAGCTGAATATTCTCGCGCTTGCTCAGCTCCTGGCAAATCGGCTGGCTGTTGGTAAAGACGTGAAGGTCGATATCGGGCAGCTGGCGGGCCAGATACCAGCAGGTGGAGCTGGCGTCGAGGGCGATCGTCATTCCAGCTTCTATCCACGCAAGGGCTTCGCGGGCGATATCCGCTTTGTGCGCGTAGTGGCTTTTCAGACGGATATGAAAAGGATCGCCGCTGTCCCGGCTTTGCCGGTGAATGACTTTTGCCCGGCCGTGGTTACGCAGCACTTTCCCCTGGGAC
The DNA here is from genome assembly GCF_002556465.1 of Klebsiella sp. MBT K-1. NCBI lineage: Bacteria > Pseudomonadati > Pseudomonadota > Gammaproteobacteria > Enterobacterales > Enterobacteriaceae > Klebsiella > Klebsiella sp. MBT K-1. The sequence continues at coordinate 7,928 of NZ_PDEL01000008.1, forward strand.
TGGAGCTCGCTGAGATCGCGGCGGATGGTTTCTCGGCTGACGTTGAGCTGTAGCGATAAGGCTTCGGTGGTCAGGCTGTTATGGTTAATGAGCAGGTCTAGTATCGCTTGCTGTCGTGCCGCTTTCATTTTTCTCACCCTGGCGTTCGCTGAGCGCCCGCATCAGACGGGCGCTCCGGCATGAGATTACGGCGTTACTCCTTTTTTTAAAAGAATATTCCCGTACTTAGCGCGCTCACCTGTGATAACGATCGCAAAGGCTTTTTGCGCCCGCTCGTAGAAAGTAAAGCGGTCGATGCGGGCGATCTCCGGGCAGGGCGCGGGGCGGGAAAGCGCCTCGCGGTAGCGCGTTTCCACCTGCGGGTCGAGGGAGTCGCCCGCCACGGCGGCCATCATCACCAGCGGCGGAGCGTAGCTGTCTAACTCAAACAGCGGAATAATCGCCTGCAGCAGGTCGCTGACCAGCAGGCCGTCGGCGCGAATCACCTGGGGCCCCATGCTGTGCGCCGGGAAGTGGGCATCGGAAAAAATAATCTCATCGCCGTGCCCCATTTCCGCCAGCACCTTCAGTAGCTCCGGCGATATTAACGGGGAAATCGTTTTTAGCATCTCATACTCCCTCAATCAGTTCGGGTTCGGTTTGCGGGTAAAAATAGCGATACTGATAGCTCACTTGCGCTCGGGCCTGCTCCGGGCTGCTGAATTCACCGACGCCATACCAGCCAAACATGGCGGCGCCGGCGACGGTGGTTTCGGCGTCATCCAGTACTTTAATCGGGATATCCAGCCTGTTGGCTTTGATCTGATTCCACAGCGCGTTGCGGCTGCCGCCGCCGACCAGCAGCAGTTCGCTGGCGTTAAAGTGACCGATTTTTTGCAGCGTTTGTAGGTTGTTCGCCAGCTGTTCGGCTAATCCCTCCAGCGCGGCGAGGTAGAAGTGACCGCGAGTGGTATTCAACGTGATGCCCTGCCAGCCCGCGTTTGGGCTGGATAGCAGGTCGCACTGCATCTTCACCTTCTGAGCGCCGTCGGGGAGGGCACGGGCCTCGTCAATCAACGTTTGCCACGGCGTTTCAGGCGTCCACAGCAGCTGGCGTACCCATTCCAGCACGCCGGAGGCCAGCCACTGCATGCCCGGGTTATAGCGTCCCGGCTGGCTATCCAGCTCGCAGGTGGAGCCCGCATAGTGGCTGAGCAGCGGCGTGTTCACCTGGGCGCTGCGCACCATCAGGATTTCCCAGGTGCCGGACGACAGCACAGGTTCATCCTGCTCCGCGCCCGCGCCAAACAGCGCGAACTGGGTATCGTGTCCGGCGGAGATGACCGGAATGCCGACGGCTAAACCCAGCATTTTCGCGGCATCGCTTTGCAGCGTGCCGATCTGCTGGCCCGCTTCAACGAGCCGGGGAAACAGGCGGCGCGGCAGCCCCGTCGCCTGCAGGATCTGCGTGCTGAAATCCCGCTGATGGATATCCAGCATCTGGCTGGTACCCGCCATGGTGATATCGGTTGTGAATTCCCCGGTCAGACGCTGGTTGAGAAGCGAGGAGATGAACAGCCAGGCGTGGGCTTTCTCCAGCAGCTGCGGGTGGTTCTCTTTCAGCCAGATCAGCTTATACAGGGTGTTGAAGGCAAATGCGCCGACGCCAGAGATCTGCTGGAGCTGCTGCGCGGGCATAAAACGGCTGATATTGTCCATCACCGCCGCGGTGCGCGGACATTTCCAACTGATGACCGGATAGAGCAGCTTGCCCTGTTCATCCACCAGCGCGCCGTCTACGCCGAAGGTGGTGACCGTGATGCCGCGAACCGTGCAGGACGAGAGTGCGTCGCTAATCTGCCGGCAGCACTCGGCGAAGCGTTGCAGGATCGCCTCCAGCGACCACTGGTGCCAGGCGCTGTTCTCCACGGCGATATCGCTGGCGTTGGTCGTTGCGGCGCGGGCGATAATGTTCCCCTGGCGGTCAACCGCAATCGCCCGCACGTTGGTGGCGCCGCAGTCGAGGACCAGGATGACGTCTTTTTTCATCGTTAACTCCATAAACGTCGCCGGATGGCGCCGCGCTTATCCGGCCTACGGTTCTGTAGGCCCGGTAAACCTGCGCCACCGGGCAAAGCCGTATTAACGCTTATACAGCGGGCCGTAGTTCTGGCAGGCGCGGTAATCCTGGCCTTCGCTATCCATCCCGTGGGCAGACCAGCTGGAGGGGCGGTAGATTTTCGCCTCTTCTACGTTATGCATGCAGACCGGGATACGCAGCATCGACGCCAGGGTGATAAAGTCGGCGCCGACGTGCCCGATGGTCAGCACGCCGTGGTTAGCGCCCCAGTTCGCCATCACCGAGTAGACGTCGGAGAACGGGCCTTTACCGGTCAGACGCGGCGCAAACCAGGTGGTTGGCCAGGTGGAGTTGGTGCGGGCATCGAGCTGGTCATGCATCGCTTTCGGCAGCTCTACGCTCCAGCCTTCGGCGATTTGCAGTACCGGGCCAAGACCTTTGATGATATTCACGCGGGTCATGGTGAACGGCACGCCGCCTTCGGTCAGGAAGCGGGAGGAGAAGCCGCCGCCGCGGAAATATTCATGAATCGCCGGGCACCATTCGGTGGCCGCCAGGCATGCGTCGGCCTCCTGCTGGCTGATTTCCCAGTGCGGTTTCATGGTTGGCTTGCCATCAGCATCGCGCTGTTTGCAGGCGCCGTCGAGCGCCGCCGAACCGGAGTTGATCAGGTGGATGATGCCGTGCTCCGCCAGCCCGGTGAGCGGTTGGCCGGTGACGCGCTCTACCGCTTCCGGCGACCAGTAGGTGCGCACGTCGGCAAATACCTGGGCGGTGCCGGTCAACTGGTGGCCCATCAGCATCGCCACGCCGTTGAGGCTGTCGTTTTCGGTGGCGACGACAAAGGGTTCGCGTACGCCATTCCAGTCGAACGAGCTATTGAGCAGCGCTTCGGCGGTATCGCCGTTGGGGTATTGATCGGTCCAGTGGCGCTGGCCCTGAAAACCCGCGGCAATGGCGTTGTAGCCCAGCGACTCTTCGACCAGCCCTTTTTCCGCCAGCTTGCTGTTGCCCTGCATCATGTCGCGGATGCACATCGCCATCAGCAGGCTCTCTTTCAGCACCGCGCGGCTCTGTTCGGCGTTGCGCTTATACTGCTGCGCGTTCTGGTCTTCGCCGTAGCGGAAGTTTTTATCCGCCCACGCCAGCGCCATTTCCAGCTCGCTTTCATCATAGATTTTCTGGTCGATGCGGCGGCGCAGTTCGGTCATGTCCACCGCCTGCACCTTCATGCCGAGCCAGGACTCGAAGAAGTTGTGATCGACGATAGAACCGGCGATACCCATCGACACGCCGCCGACGGAAAGATAGCTTTTGCCCTTCATGCTGGCGACCGCTAAGCCGGCGCGGGCAAAGCGCAGCAGTTTTTCTTCGACATCCGGCGGAATGGTGGTGTCGTCGGCGTCCTGTACGTCGTGGCCATAAATGGAGAATGCCGGAATACCCTTCTGGCTATGCGCCGCCAGCGCCGCCGCAAGGTAAACCGCGCCGGGGCGCTCAGTGCCGTTAAAGCCCCAGATGGCTTTTGGCCGCAGCGGATCCATATCGATAGTTTCGCTGCCGTAGCACCAGCACGGAGTGACGGTAATGGTGACGCCGACGTTCTGGCTGCTGAATTTCTCTTCGCAGGCGGCGGACTCCGCCATACCCGCGATGCAGCTATCGGCGATGACGCACTCAATCTGCGCGCCGCAGGCGTGACGCAGTTTTTCCGCGATCAGCGCGGCGGTGGCTTTCGCCATATTCATGGTTTGCTCTTCCAGCGACTCGCGTACCCCCATGCGGCGTCCATCGATCACCGGGCGGATGCCAATTTTCGGTAAGCTGATTTTTTTCATTACAGATTCCTCACGTTATTCGGATAAATGTTTAGTTAGCTGCCGTTTGCGAACGGAAACGGGCGAAGATGAAGATGACGGCAAAGCACAGCGCCGGGACCAGTTCGGCGGTGGGAATGTTGCCGGCGGCGTCGCTGACAAAGCCCATCACTGGAGTGACGATCCCGCCGCCAATAATGGTCATGACGATAAAAGAGGAGCCGTATTTGGTGTCCTGCCCCAGGTTTTTGATGCCCAGCGAGAAGATGGTCGGATACTGAATGGACATAAAAGCGCTGCACAGCGTCAGAGCCAGCAGACCCACGTGGCCGCCGGTGAAAGCGGAAATCAGGCACAGGATCATGGAAAGCAGGGCATAGGCCGCCAGCACTTTATGCGGCGCGAAGCGGCTGATGAGCCAGGTACCGGAGAAGCGACCGATAAAGAAGCACACCATGGTGCCGGTCAGATAGTTGGCGGCGAAACCGGGCGTCATGCCGGGGATCTCTTCAATAGCGTAGCGAATCAGATAGCTCCAGCAGGCGGTTTGCGCGCCGACGTAGCAGAACTGCGCCAGCACCGCCCAGCGCCAGTGGCGAACGCGGACCAGGCGAGCAAGGGAAGCGGAGAAGGAACTCTGGGTGGCGTCACTATGGTCGTCGCTCTGCAGGGCTGGAAATTTGGTTAACATAATCAACAGAGCGACCAGTAAGACAACCGCGACGATGATCATATAGGGGGTTTGCACCGAGAGCACCAGGCTGTGCTTATAGGCGCTAAGCTGCTCCGGAGCCATTTTATCGAGCACATCCTGCGATTGATGCGGCACATTAGACAAAATAAGACTTTGCCCAAAAACCACTGCAATAATGGCGCCAAAGGAGTTAAAGGTCTGTGCCAGATTAAGCCGGAAGTGACCGCCGCTTTCTGGGCCTAAAACGGTAACAAACGGGTTTGCCGCGGTTTCTAAACACCCTAAGCCCGCAGCAATAATAAACAGGCCAATCAGAAATAAGGTGTAATTCATGACCTCGGCGGCGGGCCAGAATAGCGCGGCGCCAAAAGCATATAAGAACAGTCCGGTAATAATGCCGGCTTTATAACTTAACTTTTTCATCAAAATCCCGGCCGGAATAGGGATGACGAAATAGCCGAAATAAAAGGCGGATTGAATCAGCCCGGCCTGAAAATTAGTCAGCGTAAAGGCTTGTTGAAATTGTGGTAATAAAATATCGTTGAGATTATTTGCGACCGCCCAAAGAAAAAATAACGAGCACAGCAGGGCGAAGGGAATAATGTAGCGCTTGCTTTTCCCTGTCTCTACCGCACGAAAACTCTGCGTTTGTATTGTTGTGTTTCCCATAGCATCCTCATTGGTTCAGAAGCGTGTTCAGCGGCCGGTTTATACCCACCAGACCACAATAATCAGGTGAGCTCTTGCGGCGACGTCAACAGTGAAATAAACATCACGGAATGAACTCATGAAGGCATTTTCAAATTAAAAACGCCTTTTAATATGATGGCGGTCACATTTAGTATCCACTCGGTGCTTTTATGTGATTATCATCACTTTAATAATCAGAAAAACATGACCGTTTGAGAAAGTTAATTCTAAAACCCACAGGTTGAATGCCCGATTTAATTTATAATAAGGAAAACGGTCAGTTGTTAAAACTATCAGCAAAATGCCCGTTTTTAAATCTATTAGTAAGAACGGGCATTTTTCATCAGGCAAAAACGAGAGAGCGCTTTTTTTTACCCTGAAATAAGTGAGGGGTATCACAGAACCGGTGAATGTAAATTCCTTTCTGATTATTCGGGATGAAGATGATGGGCAATTATTCGAGTTATTCAACAGCGTCGCGCGTCTTATCCGGCGAGCCGTCTGTTGTCGTATTGCGCATGATAAAGAGAGGTAAAGAATGGAACGAAATAGACTGGCCCGGCAGATTATTGATACCTGCCTGGAAATGACCCGGCTGGGGTTAAATCAGGGGACCGCCGGCAACGTGAGCGTGCGTTATCAAGGGGGAATGCTGATCACGCCGACGGGTATTCCTTACGAGAAGCTGACGGAGGCGCACATTGTGTATATTGATGCCGAAGGTCAGCATGAGCAGGGCAAACTGCCGTCCAGCGAGTGGCGTTTTCATCTGGCGGCCTATCAGACCCGCCCTGACGCTCACGCGGTGGTGCATAATCACGCGGTTCACTGCACGGCGGTGTCGATTCTCAACCGTCCCATTCCCGCCATTCACTATATGATTGCGGCGGCGGGGGGCAACTCTATCCCCTGCGCGCCCTACGCCACGTTTGGTACCCGCGAGCTGTCTGAGCATGTGGCCGTGGCGCTAAAAAACCGCAAAGCGACGCTGCTGCAGCACCATGGCCTAATCGCCTGTGAAGAGAACCTGGAGAAAGCCCTGTGGCTGGCGCATGAAGTCGAGGTGCTGGCGCAGCTCTATCTCAGCACGCTGGCGATTATCGATCCGGTGCCGGTTCTTGATGACGAGGCCATCGCTGTTGTGCTGGAGAAATTCAAAACCTACGGATTACGTATCGAAGAGTGATGCCGTAAGCGAAGGTTTCTGCCGACGGCTTGCGGGAAATTCAGCGACTCTGCGCTCGGCTCCCGGGGGCGGCGCTTGACGCGCCTTGCCCGGGCTACGGGTTTACCGCCGGCTGCGATCCGGTAGCCCGGACTACGAGCTCACCGCCGTCTACGGAGCGGTAGCCCGGACAGATGCGCAGCATCGCCTCCGGGAAGCCGTGCGCTCTCTGGACCCAACGCTACCGGGCCAGCCGCAGCTGCTGCAGATTGCCGTCCAGCTGTAAATCGGTTTGCAGGCGCGCGATTTCCCGGCAGGTGAAGGCCATCTCTTGCTGTTCTTCCAGCTTCTTGCGCCACTTATCCGGCACGTCCGCCAGCCGCGCGTAGATTCCTTCCAGATCCTGAAAATCGGTTAACAGCTGGGCGGCGCTTTTTGGGCCAATCCCCGCCACGCCGGGAACCTTTGAGCTGCTGATGCCCGCCAGCCCCCAGTAGTCAGGCAGCTGTTCCGGCGTCACGCCGAACTCTTTGGCGATAAACGGCGCGTCGAGCCAGCGCTTCTGGAAATAGTCGCGGATGCGAATCGTCGGCGACAGCAGCTGGCAGTAGCCTTTGTCGGTTGAAACGATGGTTGCCTGATGGCCGGCCTGCGCCACTTTGACCGCCAGGGTCGCGGCGAGATCGTCAGCTTCGCTGCCGCTGAGCGCCCAGCAGCGAAACCCGCGCTGCTCAAACGCCGCCCGCAGCGCCGGCATTTCCGCTTCGAGGGTCTCCGGCATCGGCGCGCGCCCGGCTTTATAATCGGGCAGGCGCTGATGCCGCCAGCCGTGGCCGCGGTCTTCATCATCAAATACCGCCACCACGTGGGTCGGCTGGCTATGAACCACCAGCTGTTCGAGCGCATGCAGGCAGGTATCGACGCAGGGTGACCCCTGCACCGCATGGATGCGGCGAATCAGATTAAGTGCGTCGACGATTAGCAAATGAACGGCCACGGATCCCCCTTATTCTCAACGTCTTTTAGGGTAACACCACCGCGCGGATGAGGCTATTGGCGCCAGGGAAATCAGGAAGATGCCTCGCAGTTTCCGGCTAACCAACGTGCATCAGCGGGCGGGGATCGCTATGAGTGGCCTCGCCGTACCAGACCGCCTCGCGCACCGATACCGGTTTGTGGATAAGGCCCAGCGCGTAAAAACGATCGGCGATACTTTGCTGGGCGCGAATCACGTTGAGATCCATCGGCCGCGGGCGATGGCTGCGGCGCGCCAGGGCTCGGGCCAGAGAAGCGGCGTTAAGCCCCAGCTCGGCGGAGAGCAGTCCGACGGCTTCCTGCCGATGCTGGTCGATAAACTGTCCGGTTTGCGTCAGTTCGGCCAGCAGGCGCTGCATAATATCGCTATTGCGGCTGGCGTAGTCGCGGCGCGACAGGTAGAACTGGTGGTTATTGACGCGCCCCTCGCCGCTGGCGACAACCCGTAGTTCACCGCTATATTCCGCGTCGCTGAGCAGCGGATCCCACATCATCCAGGCGTCCACCGCCAGGTAATCGCTGGCGGTCAGCGGGTACTTCGGCGGAATGTAGACCACTTTGACGTCGTTTAACGCCAGCCCGGCCTCTTCCAGGATATGTAGCAGCAGCCAGTGCACGTTAGAGCCTTTATTCAGCGCGATACGCTTGCCGCGCAGGTCGCTAAGGGTGCGAATATCGCTGTGCTGCGGGACGACCATCGCCACGCTTTGCGGCGCGGGCGGTTCCCAGGCGACGTAGACCAGCTCGCTGTTAGTGGCCTGCGCGAAAACCGGCGGCGCTTCGCCGGTGGTGCCAAAATCGATTTCATCGCAGGCCAGCGCGTGCAGCAGCTGCGGCCCGGCGGGGAACTCGCTCCACAGTACGCTGACGCCGCGGCTGGCAAAGGCTTGCTCAAGACTTTGCCGCGCTTTCAGGATGCCAAGATTGCCAAAGCGCTGGAAGCCGATGCGCAGTTCCCGGTCACGAGGGACCTTTTTGACCGCCGCGCTGTAGAGGGGCTCCTGACGGCGGCGGCTTTTGATGATGCCCAAATTTGCCAACTGCGTGCGCAGCGCGTGGCGGCTGATACCGAGCAGCGCTGCGGCCTGGCTTTGATTATCGTCACTGTGGGCCATCGCGCCGCGTATCAACGCCCCGGTGACCCTTTCCCACAGCGGTTCGCCCGGCAGGGAAAGCTGACGACGAATAAAATCGTCGAGTTCATTATCGCCAACTGCCGAGGGCTCGTTGTTCAGCGTCGTCAGCCGCAGCTGGGCGGGGCCGATCTCCTCTTCTTTACTCAGCAATACCGCGTTATGCAGAGTGTTCTCCAGCTCGCGAATATTGCCCGGCCAGGGGTACTCCATCAGCCTTGCCAGCGTCTCCGGGGCCAGACGGCGAATCGGACGACCCAGACGGCGGGCGTAGAGCGAGAGAAAATGGTCCGCCAGCACCGGAATATCCTGGCGACGCTGGCGCAGCGGCGGCAGCGGCACGATGGCGATATTCAGCCGGTAGTAGAGGTCTTCGCGGAAACGACGCTCGCGGATGGCCTGCATCAGATCCACGTGGGTGGCGGCGATTACCCGCACATCGACCTTAACGGCCTTGCGTGAGCCGACGCGGGTGATTTCGCGCTCCTGCAGGACGCGCAGCAGTTTCACCTGGAGCGCCAGGCTAAGCTCGCCGATTTCATCGAGCAGCAGCGTGCCGCCTTCCGCCGCCTCGAACCAGCCGGGATGGCTTTGTACCGCGCCGGTAAACGCCCCTTTTTCATGGCCGAACAGCTCCGCTTCCGCCAGGCTCTCGCTGAGCGCGCCGCAGTTGACGGCCAGGAACGGCCGGTGGCGGCGCGGGCTATGGTGATGCAGATAGCGGGCGACAACCTCTTTACCGGTGCCGGTTTCGCCGACGATCAGCACGGTCGCCTCGGTGGGGGCCAGTTTATCCAGCAGGCTCTGAAACGCTTTTGACGCCGGGTCGATCAGCGTGGGCGTTGAGGATGGAAATTCAGGATTCAGCATGGTTGACCTCCGACTTTTAATGCCCTGAACTTATCCTGTGCCGGGGTTGGAAACCAGAGGGCTAGCCCGTCGCGCTGTTGCAAAAGCCGCAGCCCGGACGCACTGTCTGCTGCATTTGCAACAGCGGTATACGGTTCTGTTTTATCTAACTGATTGATTTTGTTTTGTTAATTTTTCGTTCACCATTGGCACGATTATCGCTAACACTCATATAACCAAATTAAAACAACTCTTCGATAAATATCGGATATGGTTATATAGGAAATCGATAATGACGCAAAAAGCCGACGATAAAATCAACGTGTTCTGGTTTCTGCCCACCCACGGCGATGGCCGCTACCTGGGCACCGCGGAGGGCGGGCGACCGGTTGATTTGCCTTACCTGCAGCAGGTGGCGCTGGCGGCCGACAGCCTGGGCTACTACGGTGTGCTGATCCCGACGGGAAAAAGCTGCGAGGACTCCTGGCTGGTGGCCTCGGCGCTGGCACCGCTGACCCGTCGCCTGCGCTATCTGGTGGCCGTTCGTCCGGGCCTGCAGCCGCCGACGCTGGCGGCGAGGATGGCGACGACGCTCGACCGTCTGTCGGGCGGTCGGCTGCTGATTAACGTCGTCACCGGCGGCGATCCGGTGGAAAACAAAGGCGACGGTATTTTCCTCAGCCACGGCGAACGCTATCAGGTCACCCGCGAATTTCTCGACGTCTACTCGCGCCTGCTGAAAGGCGAAAAGGTGGACTATCACGGCGAGCATATCCACGTGGAAGGCGCGGAAGTGCTGTTTCCGCCGGTACAGGAAAACGGTCCGCCGCTGTTTTTTGGCGGCTCCTCTGAGGAAGCCATCGACGTTGCCGCCGATCAAATCGATACCTATCTGACCTGGGGAGAGCCGCCGGCGCTGGTGGCCGAAAAGCTGGCTGTAGTGCGCGAGCGCGCCGCCGCCCGGGGCCGCACGTTGCAGTACGGGATTCGTCTGCATGTGATTGTTCGCGAAACCGAAGAGGAGGCGTGGGCCGCCGCCGATCGGCTGATTTCTCACCTTGATGACGAGACCATCGCCCAGGCGCAGAAAATTTTTGCCCGTATGGACTCCACCGGCCAGGCGCGCATGAGCTCGCTGCATAAAGGATCGCGCGACAATCTGCGCATTGCGCCGAACCTGTGGGCGGGCGTAGGGCTGGTGCGCGGCGGGGCGGGAACGGCGCTGGTCGGCAATCCGCAGCAGGTGGCAGAGCGCATTCGTGAATATCAGGCGCTCGGTATCACCAATTTTATCTTCTCCGGCTACCCGCATCTGGAAGAAGCCCATCGTTTCGCTGACCTGGTCATGCCGCTATTGCCGCTGGCAGGCCACGATCAGCCGAAGGCGCGTAGCGTCAATACCGGCCCGTTCGGCGAAACTATCGGCGGCGATAAGCGTCCGGTGAAACAGGTCAGCGCAAGCTGAGGAGGCGCGTATGTTACTGCGGTTTCTGAAGGCGGTGGGCTATGCAAACTGAACCGCACGTGGCGATCGTCGGCGGCGGATTTAGCGGCGCGGCGGTGGCTATTCATCTCCTGCGCCTGGCGCCGGCTGGCGTGCGGGTCACGCTGCTGGAGCCGCGCGAGGTGCCCGGCGCGGGCGTGGCCTACTCCACGACCGAACCGAGCCATCGGATTAACGTTCCCGCGGCGCGGATGCAGCTTGCCGGGGAAGAGGAGGGCGCGTTCGACCGCTGGTACCGCAGCCAGCCTGCTTTTGCTGATGATCCGCAGGCTCTGCTGGAAGACGGCGCTGTCTATCCGCAGCGCGGCCAGTTTGGCCGCTACGTCGCCCAGCGTTTCGCCGAGGAGGCGAGCGCCAGCGGCGGGCGGCTGACGCATCTGCGCGAGCAGGCGCTAAGGTTTAAAGATGGCGAGATTATCACCGATGGCGGTCATCGGCTGCCGGCCGATCTGCTGGTGCTGGCCATCAGCCATCCGCCGCCCTCGCTGCCGTCGCTGGCGACGCCGTTCGCGACCCATCCGGCGCTCATCGCTAACCCCTGGCGAACGGGCGTGCTGGACGCTATCGCGCCGCAGGCGAGCGTCGCGGTCATGGGCACCGGCCTGACGATGGCGGATACCATCGCGACGCTGACGCGGCTGGGACATCGGGGGCCGATAACGGCATTTTCACGCCGCGGGCTCCTCTCCCGCAGCAACCTGAGCGGCAGCGCTGACCCCTGGGAAGGCGAGTATGCCCACGGATCGCTGCGCCAGCGGCTGCGGCAAATCCGCCGGGATATCGACCGCGCCGCGGAGCGGGGGCAGGCCTGGCAGGTGGTGCTGGACGCGGTACGTAATCAGGGGCAGGAGATCTGGCAGGCGCTGTCGGTGGCCGATCGTCAGCGCTTCCTGCGTCATTTACGCAGCTACTGGGACGTTCACCGCTATCGTATCGCTCCCCAGGTCGCCGGGATTCTTGAGCAGCGCCAGCGCGACGGCAGCCTGCGGGTGCTGGCGGCCAGGCTGACGGCGCTGGCAGACGACGCGCAAAAATTGACGCTAACCCTCTCGCCCCGGGGCGGTGAAGCGCAGTGGGTGAGCGTTGACCATTTTATTTTAACCACCGGCCCGGCGCACGGGGCCCTCACCGACAGCCAGCCGCTGCTGCGCCAGCTGAGCCAGGAGGGGCTGATTCGCGCCGACGCGTTTGGTCTCGGACTGGACGTCGATCGCCGCTCGCGGGCGATTGGCCGGGAAGGGCGGGCCGCGCCCAATCTGCTGGTCTCCGGACCCGCCGCGCGGGCCCGTTTCGGTGAACTGATGGGGCTACCGCAGGTGGCCGACCATGCCGCCGCCGTAGCCGCCGAAGCATTGCTGGCGCTGGGCATTAAACAATCCGCCCGATGTCCGGCGTTCTGAACGCCTTTTATCCCCTGATTCCCTTAATGATTATGCGCGCGTCCCGACAGCGGGGTGCGCCGTGGAGAGCGCTATGTCATCACAACGTGAAATTCGTCTGAACGCTTTTGATATGAACTGCGTCGGCCATCAGTCGCCGGGGCTGTGGGCCCATCCGCGCGACCGCTCCTGGCAGTATAAAGACCTTGAGTATTGGGTCGACCTGGCGCGTCTGCTGGAGCGCGGCAAGTTTGACGGGCTGTTTATCGCCGACGTGCTGGGCGTCTATGACGTGCTGAACGGCAACGGCGATGCGGCGCTCCGCCAGGCGGCGCAGGTGCCGGTCAACGATCCGCTGGCGCTGATCACGCCGATGGCGCTGGTGACGGAGCATCTCGGATTCGGCCTGACCGCTTCGCTCTCCTTTGAACATCCCTATCCGTTCGCTCGCCGCCTGTCGACGCTCGACCATCTGACAAAGGGGCGAGTGGGCTGGAATATCGTGACCTCCTATCTGGAGAGCGGGGCGCGTAATATTGGCCAGAAAGCGCAGACCGACCACGACGCCCGCTACGACTACGCCGATGAGTATCTGGAGGTGGTTTATAAATTGCTGGAAGGGAGTTGGGAGGATGGCGCGGTGCTGCGCGACAGGGAACGTAAGATCTTCAGCGATCCGCGAAAAATTCATCCGATTAACCATCAGGGCAACTTCTTTTCGGTGCCGGGGATCCACCTCTGCGAGCCATCGCCGCAGCGTACGCCGGTGCTCTATCAGGCGGGCGCCTCCAGCCGCGGCAAGCAGTTCGCCGCCGGCCACGCCGAGTGCGTGTTTGTCGGCGCGCCGTCGAAAGTACTGCTGAAAAAGACGGTGGCGGATATTCGTCGTCGCGCCGAGGAGGCCGGGCGCGATCCGCGTAGCATCCTGATCTTCAATATGCAGACGGTCATCGTCGGCGAAACCGACCGTGAAGCCCAGGCGAAGTGGCAGGAGTATAAACCGTACGTTAGCTACGAAGGGGCGCTGGCGCTGCTCTCCGGCTGGACCGGCATCGACCTTGGTCAGTATCAGCCGGATCAGGTGCTGGAGTATCTGCATACCAACGCGATTCAGTCGATGGTGGAGGCGTTTTCCACCGCCGATCCGAATAGCCAGTGGACCGTGCAGAAGCTGGCGGACTGGGCGGGAATCGGCGGCTTCGGCCCGCTGGTGGTCGGCAGCCCGCAAACGGTCGCCGATGAGCTGCAGTCCTGGGTCGAGGAGACCGACGTCGATGGCTTTAACCTCGCCTATGCGGTGACCCACGAAACCTTCCGCGACGTGGTGGATTTGCTGGTCCCGGAGCTGCAAAAGCGCGGCGTGTTTAAGCAGGAGTATCGCGAAGGAACCCTGCGTGAGAAGCTGTTTGGCGCTGGCGCGCGGCTGGCTGCGCCACATCCGGGCGCAGGCTATCGTCGCGGCGAGCAGGTCGCGGTCGCGAGCGAAGAGAAGGTGAGTTAATTCCCTCTCCCCGAAGGGCGAGGGGGCGGGAGTGCGGGGAGGTATTTTTTCCCGGAGGCGGCGCTTGACGCGCCTGTCCGGGCTACGGGTCCACCGTCGTCTGCGGGCCGGTAGCCCGGGTAAGGCGCCTGCGCCGCGACCCGGGAAGGGGAGGCTTACTGCTTATCCAACAACCAGGTTGCGCTGCGCACATCGACTTTCACCGGCAGCAGGCCGATGCGGGTGAAGGTATCCGCCAGCGCCTGCTGTTCGTTATAGACCGCAGGGGTCATGCGCTCGGCGCCGTAGGGCAGACGCGCCAGCGTTTTCAGCCAGATAGCCTTATCCAGCCCGGTTGAGGTGGAGAGGATCCCGGCGGCATCGTCCTGATGGCCGTTGGCCCATTCGCTCAGTTTACCCAGCTCATCCACCACCTGCTTTGCGGTATCCGGATACGTATCGGCAAATTTGCGGCTGGCCAGGTAGAAGGTGTAGTGCGGCACCAGCCCTTCGGCATTGCGAATCTGTCGCGCTTTGGCGTTGGTTTCCACTTCGGCGAGGAACGGATCCCAGATAACCCAGGCGTCAATGGCGCCGCGCTGGAAGGCGGCGCGGGCGTCAGCAGGTGGCAGATAGACCGGCGTGATATCTTTATAACTCAGCCCGGCTTTCTCCAGCGCGGTCACCAGCAGATAGTTCACGTCGGAGCCTTTATTGAGCCCCACGCGCTTGCCCTTAAGGTCGGCGACACTCTTAATCGCCGAGTTTTCCGCCACCACGATGGCTTCGGTTTTAGGATTCGCCGGCGAGTGGGCTAAATAGACCAGATCCGCCTGCGCCGCTTGGGCAAAGGCCGGCGGCGCATCGCCGGTGGCGGCGAGGTCGATGCTGCCGACGTTCAGCCCTTCCAGCATCTGCGGTCCGGCGGGGAATTCAATCCAGCGTACGGCGATACCCTGCTTTTTGAAGCTTTCATCGAGGGTGCCGCGATATTTCAGCAGCGCGAAGATATTGGCTTTCTGATAACCAATATTCACGGTCTCTGGCGCTTTCGCCAGCGCGGAAGCGGATAAGCCAGCCAGCAGGAGCAGCAGCGCCGGGCGGGATAATCTGAGCATGATTTGTTCTCCTTGAGCGGTTTTCCGTAAGGTAACAAATCGTCTTTATAACTAATAAATAACTAAATTATCATTTGTATAACATAAATGAAGGCAGAGGGCAGAGGGAAGAAAGCCCGGCATGCCGCAGCATACCGGGAGGGGGACGTTAATCGCAGGCGACAATCTTCATTGCCAGGCCGCCGCGAGAGGTTTCACGATATTTGGCGTTCATATCTTTGCCCGTTTCGTACATGGTCTCGATGACTTTATCGAGGCACACCCGCGGCTCGCTGGTGCGGCGCAGGGCCATACGCGCGGCGTTGACCGCCTTGACCGCTGCGATAGCGTTACGTTCGATGCACGGCACCTGCACCTGGCCGGCAACCGGATCGCAGGTGAGACCGAGGTTGTGCTCCATACCAATTTCCGCCGCGATGCATACCTGACCCGGACTGCCGCCCAGCAGTTCAGCCAGACCGGCCGCCGCCATTGAACAGGCTACGCCGACTTCACCCTGGCAGCCCACTTCGGCGCCGGAAATTGAGGCGTTCATCTTATAGAGCGAGCCAATGGCGCTGGTGACCAGCATATAGCGCGCCAGCGAGTTGGCGTTCACTTTGCGGATGAACTTGTCGTAGTAGGCCAGCACCGCAGGTACGATACCGCAGGCGCCGTTGGTCGGCGCGGTCACGACACGCCCGCCAGCGGCGTTCTCTTCGTTAACCGCCAGGGCGAACATGTTAATCCAGTCAACGACCGCCATCGGGTCGCTGTTGGTGTTGTCCTGGCTTACCAGCATCCGGCGCAGCGCGGCGGCGCGACGGGGAACCCGCAGCTTGCCCGGCAGAACCCCTTCGGTGGTGATGCCGCGCTCAATTCCGCTGCTCATCACCTCCCAGACCGCAGCAAAATGCTGCTCCAGCGCTTCTTTACTGTGCAGCGCCAGCTCGTTTTGCATCATCAGGCCGGAGAGCGATAGCCCGCTTTCGCGGCAGTGGCGCTGCAGGTCGGCGGCATTTTTATACGGATAAGGGACGGCGACTGGCGCTTCGGCGGTCACGCCGAAATGGTCTTCGTCGACGATAAACCCGCCGCCGATGGAGTAGTACGTCTGGCTGTAGAGAACCTTCTCGCCGCCGAGAGCGGTAATACGCATGCCGTTCTCATGCCGCGACAGGTTGTCGGCGTGGAAATTCATGCACCGATCGACCGGGAACGCCACTTCCTGCTGGCCGTTCGCCAGCATCAGGCGGCCATGGGTGTTGACGTCCAGGATAAAGCCGGGAATCGCGTCGATATCGACGGTATCCGGCAGGTTGCCCGCCAGGCCCATAATAATCGCGATGTCGGTATGGTGGCCTTTACCAGTCAGGGAAAGGGATCCGTAGACATCGACGACGACTTTGGTTACCTCGGGAAGCAGCCCGCGCTCAATAAGATCGTCCGTGAATTGTTTGCCCGCTTTCATCGGTCCAACGGTGTGGGAGCTGGAAGGGCCAATGCCGATTTTAAAAATATCGAATACGCTGATCATGATGCATCCAGTGCTGTCGGGAGGCGCGCCGCCGTTAAGCGGCGCGGGGGATATTAGCTAAACAGAGAGTAGAAAATCGCGGAGATAGCAATCAGGCCCATAATCACCACGAATACGTTGCTGACGTGGCCGCTGTATTTGCGCATCGCCGGGACTTTCTGAATCGCGTACATCGGCATCAGGAACAGAATCATGGCGATAATCGGGCCGCCCAGGGTTTCGATCATCCCAAGGATGCTTGGGTTCAGCGTCGCCACAATCCAGGTGGTGACCAGCATGAACAGGGCGGTGATTTTGTTCAGTTTGTTGATTTCGATGGACTTGCCTTTACCGCGCAGGGATTTAATCACCATGCCGTTAAAGCCTTCGCGAGCGCCAAGGTAGTGGCCGAGGAAGGATTTGGTGATGGCGATCATCGCAATGATCGGCGCCATCCAGGCGATGACCGGCGCGTTAAAGTGGTTCGCCAGATAAGACAGAATCGAGATGTTCTGATCTTTCGCCGCCGCCAGATCCGCCGGAGAGAGGCTCAGTACGCAGCTGAAGACGAAGAACATCACGGTCAGCACCATCATGATGTGCGCGCGGGCCAGAATGCTGGAACATTTTTTCTCCGCGCCCTGGCCGTACTCTTCGCGTTTAGCGACGGCGAAGGAGGAGATGATCGGCGAGTGGTTAAAGGAGAACACCATCACCGGAATCGCCAGCCACAGAGTCATCCACAGGCCGTTGCCGGTCGCGGTCGCGCTGCTCAGGGAGAGGGTCTCCAGCGCCGCGCCGTTCCACTGCGGGATCAGATAAAAGGCCAGGATCATCAGCGCGACCACGAACGGGAACACCAGTACGCTCATCGCTTTCACAATCATCTGCTCGCCGAAGCGCACGATGGTCATCATGCCGACAATCAGAATCAGGGAAAGAATGGCGCGCGGCGGCGGCGTGATGTGCAGCTGGTGCAGCATAAAGCTTTCGACGGTATTGGTGATCGCCACGCTGTAAACCAACAGAATCGGGTAGATGGCGAAGAAGTAGAGCAGGGTAATCAGCTTACCTGCGCCGACGCCGAAATGCTCTTCGACCACTTCGGTGATGTCCTCGCCCGGATTCTTACCGGACAGCACGAAACGGGTCATCCCGCGGTGGGCGAAGAAGGTCATCGGGAAGGCCAGAATCGCCATGATGATCAGCGGGATCATACCGCCGACGCCGGCGTTGATCGGCAGGAACAGGACGCCCGCGCCGATAGCCGTGCCGTACAGGCCCAGCATCCACATGGTGTCCGTCTTGCGCCAACCGCTACGGGTAGCATCCGAAACGATGGTGCTGGTTTGAGTGGTTTCCATCTGTATCTCCTGGAGGAAGCAACAAAATCTATTGAATAAAAAAGACCAAATAATATGAAATTCGTTTGTTTACGGTTTTTTAGGCATTTTCTCCGTAACAATTGGTGCGGGAAGATACATTTATATGGTGAATGCATCAGTGATCGCGATCTCAAATGCAATAATCCACTTTAAATGTAAGCAATTTTAGTCCAACAGCCTGTTTCTGGGGATCAGCCAGAGATTTGTGGCGCGGAGGCTATCATTTTCAGCATATGAGAGAATAGTGGCGGGACGTAATAACGAGGTTTTTACTGTAAAAATGCGATGTTCTCGACGTTTTTACGTTAAAAGTCGTCTTTCCTGGTGATATTTATTGCTGTTTTTGGAAACGCAAACGATTGGCTTTTGTGAGAGTGGTGCTAAAAATTCATAAAAGGAATGATTTATCTGGAAAGCGTACGGGCGAATAGATAAGAGAAAAGGGGGAATGCGGCAGGGCGGGGAAAATAGCCCGGGGGCGTAAGCCGCCGCCCGGGAGAAGAACAGAAGATAACTCAGGAACAGATTTCGTAGCAGGGGATGTAGGCGGTGCCGCCCGGCAGCTTCATACGATGCTGCGCCACGAAGCCCTGCAGCAGGTCATCCATGCGGCGCATCATCGCCGGATCGCCGTGAATCTTATACGGGCCGAATTTCTCGATAGCCTGGATACCCACCTCTTTAACGTTACCGGCAACGATACCGGAGAAGGCGCGGCGGAGATCCGCTGCCAGCACTTCCACCGGCTGGTCCGGATAGAGTTTAAGGTTGGCCATATTGTCGTGGGTGGGATCGAACGGCATCTGCAGGTCCGGCGCAATACGCATCGACCAGTTGAAGCTGTAGGCGTCTCCGGTTTCGCGGCGGTTCTCTTTGACCATCGGCATCGCTTTTTTCATCTGACGGGCAACTTCCGCGGCGTCGTCGATGATAATGCGATAGTGACGACGGGCGGATTCGCCCAGCGTATGGACGATAAACTCATCCAGCACGCGGAAATAATCGGCGCTCTCTTTTGGCCCGGTGAGGATCAGCGGCAGAACTTGCGACTTGTTCGACGGGTGCATCAAAATGCCCAGCAGATAGAGCAGCTCTTCCGCCGTGCCCACGCCGCCCGGGAAGATGATGATGCCGTGGGCGATACGCACGAACGCCTCCAGACGTTTTTCGATATCCGGCATGATGATCAGTTCATTCACCAGCGGATTCGGCGGCTCGGCGGCGATAATCGACGGCTCGGTCATCCCGATAAAGCGGCTGTCTCTGTAACGCTGCTGCGCGTGGCCGACGGCGGCGCCTTTCATCGGCGCTTCCATCGCGCCCGGTCCACAGCCGGTGCAGATGTTAAGCTCGCGCAGACCCAGCTGGGTGCCGACGCGGCGGGCGTACAAATATTCGTTTTCGTTAATCGAGTGGCCGCCCCAGCAGACAATCATATTTGGCGCTTCGCCAACGTGCAGGGCGCGGGCGTTACGCAAAATGGAGAAGACCAGGTTGGTGATATGCACCGAGCTTTCAAGATCGAGATTCGGGAAGCGGACGGTGTTGTGGATCTGGCCGTAGACGAACAGGATATCGCGCAGTACGGCAAACAGGTTGGCCTGCAGGGAACGGATAATACGCCCGTCAACGAAAGCGTCTTCCGGCGGGTTGATCAGTTCCAGCTTCACGCCGCGTTCGCGACGCAGCACGTTAATATCGAAGTTTTCAAAACGAGACAGAAGCTCCTTGCTGTTATCGGTCAGGCTCCCCGAGTTGAGCACAGCAAGCGAGCAGTTGCGAAAGAGTTGATACAGGTCACTGCTGGCGGTGCGTTTAAGCATATCCACTTCCAGCTGCGACAGCATATCCATTGAACCAAGCGGGCTAACGTGTGTAATCAAGTGAACTCCTTACAGGACGATTATCGTCTTCCTGTGATTACAATAGCCCTGCTGATGGCGTTTTCACAACCTTGCGCGCGGGTTAACGCACGCAAATTGTGAAAATGTTGATTATTGGCGGGCGAGGCGACCGGTGGCCGGCACAAAATCGGTGTTGCTGCGCCACGGGTTGATGTCGAGACCGCCGCGTCGCGTGTAGCGCGCGTAAACCGAAAGGGCTTCCGGCTGGCAGAAACGCTGAATATCGTTGAAGATGCGCTCTACGCACTGCTCGTGGAATTCGTTGTGATGGCGGAATGACACCAGATAGCGCAGCAGCTTTTCGCGATCGATTTTCGCCCCGCGATACTGAATCTGCACCGAGCCCCAGTCTGGCTGGTGGGTAATCAGGCAGTTGGACTTCAGCAGATGGCTGACCAGGGTCTCTTCGACCACTTTGCCGCAAGCGGCGTCCTGCAGGTAATCGGCGCTGAACTGGTAGTTATCGATTTCAATATCCTGGTCGTCGATGCAGGTGCCGTGCAGATGGGCCACCGGCTGGCCTTCGAGCTCATCGAGGCGATACAGCGACACCTTCACTTCTCCTTGCGCACAGGCGCTGAGATCGCGCGCCAGCGTCGCCTCGACCGCCTGCCAGTCAGCAAAGCGCGTCTGGTTAAAGCTGTTGAGATAGAGCTTAAAGCTTTTTGATTCCACCAGGTTAACGGTGGTGTCGCTGAGCTCGACGTGGCCCACGGCCACCTGCGGCAGACCTTTGGCGTTCAGCCAGGAGAGCTCGTACAGCGTCCAGATATCGGCGCCGTGAAACGGCAGGTTATCGGCGTGCAGATCCAGCGGGTCGCGGTTCAGGCTGCGCGGGACGCCCTGAAGCAGGCTGGCATCGTAGGTATCGCGGTAATCGGTTGATTTTCCGAGCGTCAGGCCGGCCAGCGCCTGATGATTATCGTAAGAAGACATGTTTCACCATAGTTAAAGCGGTTACACTATATGCCAAGTGTATCCTGTCTAACGTGAAGAGAGAAACCGGTGGATCAGCAAACCGCAGAAGCGCTACAAGCATTTACCCAACGTTACTGTGAGGCGTGGCAGCAGCAGCGTTCCAGCCTGCCGCGCAGCGAAGAGCTTTACGGCATCCCGTCGCCGTGCGTCAACGGCACGGATGATGACGGCGTTTTCTGGCAGCCGCAGCCGTTTTCATTAGAACAAAATATTCACGCGGTTGAACGGGCGCTGGAGATTGTGGTACAACAACCGCTTCATGCTTATTATACCACTCAGTTTGCCGGTGATATGCAGGCGCGTTTCGCCGATGAAACCATGACGCTGCTGCAAACCTGGAGCCCGGACGATTTCCAGCGGGTTCAGGAAAATCTGATCGGTCATCTGCTGGTGCAAAAGCGTTTGAAGCTGTCGCCGACCCTGTTTATCGCCACGCTGGACAGCGAACTGGATGTCATTTCGGTCTGTAATATGAGTGGTGAAGTGATCAAAGAGACCCTTGGCACCCGCAAACGCACGGCCCTTTCCCCCTCGCTTGCGAGTTTCCTCAATTCCCTTAAGCCTGTTCTGTAATCCAGACTACCCAAACTTTTGTGAGAGATCTCTTACAAGACCTGTAAGAGATCGTCATCATTTAAGCCGATCCTTCAGGGACCGTATTTTAAGAAATATATTATTTTTCAATTGGTTAATTATTTTCTCATTAATCATACTGACGATTAATCTTAAGATATTGTCTTAACAAGGGTTGTAAGACGGGGCGGAATCAGGGATTCTATATACATCGACAGGGAGTTGATAAACGAAGTGAACATCAGGATGATGACGCTTCTACAGGACCCGCCAGGATGGCGTTGCAAGGACAGGCTTCAGGATGAAGCACAGGATAACGCAGGATTGCGTAAAAGGACACCTCCAGGAAGGAGAACGAGAGCCGAGCAGGATGTTCGGTGGATCAGGAAGATCAGGATAGACTTAAGGATGAGTTATTTCGCATCGGGGTGGTGTGAAAGCAGGATGCAACTGTTTATGGATGAACATGGTCAGGAGACCTCAGGAAAAGTTTTCAAGGACGAGCAGGGAGCACCAATGTAGCTGGATTGCTGCAAAACGAACCGGGAGCACTGTTTTATACAGTGCTCCCTTTTTTTATTTCTCGTCTGAATTTGCTATTCTGCGCCGGTTTTCAACTCACCGAGGTTTCCCATGACTCTTGATCATCGCGTGCGCGAGCGCCTGCTCGCCATTGAAGCGCTGCTGCGCGAAACGGAACACTGGCAGGATAGCGCCCCCGATAGTCGCGCGTTTGCCAGCGAACAGCCGTTTTGCCTCGACACCATGGAGCCGCTTGAATGGCTGCAGTGGGTATTGATTCCGCGTATGCGCCAGCTGCTGGAAAGCGGAATGCCGCTGCCGCAGAACTTCGCCGTTGCCCCCTATTATGAGATGGCCCTCGATAACGCTCATCCCGTACGCGAAAGGGTGCTGGCCGAACTGCTCCTGCTGGATGCGCTGTTTGCCGGCGACGAAGCCTGATGCTGGAGATTTTATATCAGGACCAGTGGCTGGTCGCGGTAAACAAACCTTCGGGCTGGCTGGTGCACCGTAGCTGGCTGGATCGTGATGAAAAGGTCGTGGTGATGCAGACCGTGCGCGACCAGATAGGCCAGCATGTGTTCACCGCTCACCGCCTCGACAGGCCGACGTCCGGCGTGCTGCTGATGGGGCTATCGAGCGAAGCGGGAAGATTGCTGTCGCAGCAGTTCGAGCAGCATCAAATGCAGAAACGCTACCATGCGATCGCTCGCGGCTGGCTGAACGACGAAGCGGTGCTTGATTACCCGCTGGTTGAGGAGCTGGATAAAATCGCCGATAAGTTCGCTCGTGATAATAAAGACCCGCAGCCGGCGGTCACCCATTACCGCGGCCTGGCGACGGTAGAGATGGCGGTGGCGACCGGACGTTACCCCACGACCCGCTATAGCCTGGTGGAACTGGAACCGAAAACCGGACGTAAACATCAGCTGCGACGCCATCTTGCCCATCTTCGCCATCCGATTATCGGTGATAGCAAACATGGCGACTTGCGGCAGAATCGCAGCGCGGCAGAACATTTTGGCTGCGATCGGCTGATGCTGCACGCCAGCCAGCTCTCGTTAACGCATCCGTTTACCGGCGAACCGCTGGTCATTCGCGCCGGTCTTGACGACGTCTGGATGCGCGCGCTGTCGCAGTTTGGCTGGCGCGGCCTTCTCCCGCTAAATGAAAGGGTTGAGTTTGCCGACGACTGCGGTCAGGATGAAGAGATACAGGTCAATTCAGGGAGCTAGTCATGGCGGAAGTCGGAATTTTTGTCGGTACGATGTATGGAAATTCGCTCCTGGTCGCCGAAGAGGCGCAGGCTATTTTGAGCGGGCTGGGTCATCGGGCGAAAGTCTTTGAAGATCCTGAAGTCAAAGACTGGGAGTCCTATACCGGGAAATATGCGCTGGTGGTGACTTCGACCACCGGGCAGGGCGATTTACCGGACAGCATTGTGCCCTTGTACGAAGGCATCAAAGATATGTATCAGCCGCATTTACGCTATGGCATTATCGCCCTGGGTGATAGCACCTACGCCAACTTCTGCGGCGGCGGTTTGAAGTTTGATGCGTTATTGCAGGAGCAGGGCGGCACGCGCGTGGGCGATATGCTGATGATTGACGCCAGCGAAGATCCGGAACCTGAAAGCGTCTCTAACCCATGGGTAACGCAGTGGGCGACGCTGCTTGATTAAAAAGTTTCGCCCTCTCCCTACAATAGAGGGCGCCCCTTTTTTACTGATGTTCAATGCCAGTGCCAGATTAACGGTCAAAAAGATCGTACCAATTCTCCGTGCGCCTGGCTTCGGGCATTTGCCTTAAAACCTGTGTCATGCCAGGGTCTTTACCGGGCTATTTCACGGGGTCAAGAGAGTTGATTCACACTCCTGTCTTTTGTACCGCCCTCTCCACCTCTCAACGGGCGCGGTTTTTCATTTCCGTGAACCATCCCCCATCTCGTTAGGCATACGCCATAAATCAGATTTACTCAGCCGGTGAAAGCTGTGTATTTGCACGGTGAGCCCGTCAGCCCCTCTTTTTATACTTTCCCTGCCAGTTCCCAATGCAGTGCCAGATATAACGAAAACAATGAAAAACACTAACACGTCATTCTGAGTACCCTACAGGTTGTGCTGTTCAGAATGAACGTAGCTAACGCTATGATTCAGGAGTGCAACAATGAGTTCATTAAGTCAGGCGGCGAGCGGCGCTGAAAAGCGCACCAATGCTCGCTACTGGATAGTGGTGATGCTGTTTATCGTCACATCCTTCAACTACGGCGACCGCGCCACCTTATCCATTGCCGGATCGGAGATGGCCAAAGATATTGGTCTTGACGCCGTCGGCATGGGTTATGTTTTCTCCGCGTTCTCATGGGCCTACGTTATCGGCCAGATCCCAGGCGGCTGGCTGCTTGACCGCTTCGGTTCAAAACGCGTCTACTTCTGGTCCATTTTTATCTGGTCCATGTTTACCCTCCTGCAGGGCTTCGTCGATATCTTTAGCGGCTTCGGCATTATCGTCGCGCTGTTTACCCTGCGTTTCCTTGTCGGCCTGGCCGAAGCGCCATCTTTCCCCGGAAATAGCCGTATCGTCGCGGCCTGGTTCCCGGCCCAGGAGAGGGGCACGGCGGTGGCTATCTTTAACTCCGCGCAATACTTTGCCACGGTTATTTTTGCGCCGATCATGGGTTGGCTGACCCATGAGGTGGGCTGGTCGCACGTGTTCTTCTTTATGGGCGGCCTCGGGATTATCATCAGTTTTGTCTGGCTGAAGGTGATTCATGAACCGAACCAGCATCCGGGCGTGAACCAAAAAGAGCTGGATTACATCGCCGCAGGCGGCGCGCTGATCAACATGGATCAGGCGGCGGCCAAAGCCAAAGTGCCGTTTAGCGTAAAATGGGGGCAAATCAAGCAGCTGTTGGGTTCCCGCATGATGATTGGCGTCTATATCGGCCAATACTGCATCAACGCTTTAACCTATTTCTTTATCACCTGGTTCCCGGTTTATCTGGTGCAGGCGCGCGGGATGTCGATTCTGAAAGCCGGTTTTGTCGCGTCGGTGCCGGCGATCTGCGGCTTCGCGGGCGGGGTGCTCGGCGGGATTATTTCCGACTGGCTGATGCGGCGTACCGGCTCGCTGAACATCGCGCGTAAGACGCCGATCGTGATGGGGATGCTGCTGTCGATGGTGATGGTGTTCTGTAACTACGTTAACGTGGAGTGGATGATCATCGGCTTTATGGCGCTGGCCTTCTTCGGTAAAGGCATTGGCGCGCTGGGCTGGGCGGTGATGGCGGATACGGCGCCGAAAGAGATCAGCGGCCTGAGCGGCGGACTGTTCAATATGTTCGGCAATATCTCCGGCATCGTGACGCCAATTGCCATCGGCTACATCGTCGGCACCACCGGTTCGTTTAACGGCGCGCTGATTTATGTGGGGGTCCATGCGCTGGTGGCGGTGCTGAGCTATCTGGTGCTGGTGGGCGATATTAAGCGTATCGAACTGAAACCTGTGGCAGGACAATCATCATGACGACGCAATCGAGCCCCGTAATCACGGACATGAAGGTTATCCCGGTGGCCGGGCAGGACAGTATGCTGCTCAATATCGGCGGCGCCCATAACGCGTATTTCACCCGTAATATCGTGGTGCTGACCGACAGCGCCGGCAATACCGGCGTCGGCGAAGCGCCCGGCGGCGAGGTGATTTATCAGACGCTGGTGGATGCTATCCCGATGGTTTTGGGCCAGGAAATCGCCCGCCTGAACAAAGTGGTTCAGCAGGTGCATAAAGGCAATCAGGCTGCGGATTTTGACACCTTTGGTAAAGGCGCCTGGACGTTCGAACTGCGGGTGAACGCGGTGGCGGCGCTGGAAGCAGCGCTGCTGGATCTGCTGGGCAAAGCGCTCAACGTGCCGGTTTGCGAACTGCTCGGGCCGGGCAAGCAGCGCGATGCGGTGACCGTGCTGGGTTATCTCTTTTATGTCGGCGATCGCACGAAGACCGATCTGCCCTATCTGGAAAGTACGCCGGGCGACCATGAGTGGTATCGCCTGCGTCATCAGCAAGCGCTGAACAGCGAGGCGGTGGTGCGCCTGGCGGAAGCCGCGCAGGATCGCTACGGCTTTAAAGATTTTAAACTGAAAGGCGGGGTGCTGCCCGGCGAGCAGGAGATCGAAACCGCCCGTGCGCTGAAGAAGCGTTTCCCGGATGCGCGTATTACGGTCGACCCTAATGGCGCCTGGCTATTGGACGAAGCCATCGCCCTGTGTAAAGGGCTGAACGATGTGCTGACTTACGCCGAAGACCCCTGCGGCGCCGAGCAGGGCTTTTCCGGCCGCGAAGTGATGGCGGAGTTTCGCCGCGCCACCGGTTTGCCGGTGGCAACTAACATGATCGCCACCAACTGGCGTGAAATGGGCCATGCGGTGATGCTGAACGCCGTGGATATTCCGCTGGCCGATCCGCACTTCTGGACCCTTTCCGGCGCGGTGCGCGTGGCGCAGCTGTGCGATGACTGGGGCCTGACCTGGGGCTGCCACTCCAATAACCACTTTGATATTTCACTGGCCATGTTTACCCACGTCGGCGCGGCGGCGCCGGGTAACCCCACGGCCATCGATACCCACTGGATTTGGCAGGAGGGAGATTGCCGCCTGACCAAAAATCCGCTGGAGATTAAGCACGGAAAAATCGCGGTTCCGGACGCGCCAGGACTTGGCGTTGAGCTGGACTGGGAGCAGGTACAGAAGGCGCATGAGGCCTATACAAGGCTGCCCGGCGGCGCGCGTAATGACGCAGGCCCGATGCAGTACCTGATCCCTGGATGGACTTTTGACCGTAAACGCCCCGTTTTCGGCCGTCACTGATTTGAATAAGGACTTAACTATGAGCGCACAATTTTCGACCCCCGTTGTTTCTTCTATGCAGGTCATTCCGGTCGCGGGCCACGACAGCATGCTGATGAACCTGAGCGGCGCGCACGCCCCGTTCTTCACGCGTAATATCGTGGTGATTAAAGATAATTCCGGCCATACCGGCGTCGGCGAAATCCCCGGCGGAGAGAAAATCCGCAAGACTCTCGAAGATGCGATCCCGCTGGTAGTCGGTAAGACGCTGGGTGAGTATAAAAACGTGCTGACCGCCGTGCGCAATACTTTCGCCGACCGCGACGCCGGTGGGCGCGGTTTGCAGACCTTCGATCTGCGTACCACAATTCACGTAGTGACCGGGATCGAAGCGGCGATGCTGGATCTGCTGGGCCAGCATCTTGGCGTGAACGTGGCGTCTCTTCTGGGCGATGGTCAGCAGCGCAGCGAAGTGGAAATGCTCGGCTATCTGTTCTTCGTCGGCAACCGTAAAGCCACGCCGCTGCCGTATCAGAGCCAGCCGGATGACAAATGCGACTGGTATCGCCTGCGTCATGATGAAGCGATGACCCCGGATGCGGTGGTGCGCCTGGCGGAAGCGGCGTATGAGAAATATGGCTTTAACGACTTCAAACTGAAAGGCGGCGTGCTGGCCGGGGAAGAGGAGGCGGAATCTATCGTCGCGCTGGCGAAGCGCTTCCCGCAGGCGCGCGTAACTCTGGATCCGAACGGCGCGTGGTCGCTGAATGAAGCGATCAAGATTGGTAAATATCTGAAGGGATCGCTGGCCTATGCGGAAGATCCATGCGGCGCTGAGCAGGGCTTCTCCGGTCGTGAAGTGATGGCGGAGTTCCGCCGCGCCACCGGTCTGCCGACGGCGACCAATATGATCGCGACCGACTGGCGTCAGATGGGCCATACGCTGTCGCTGCAGTCGGTGGATATTCCGCTGGCGGATCCGCACTTCTGGACCATGCAGGGTTCCGTCCGCGTGGCGCAGATGTGCCATGAGTTTGGCCTGACCTGGGGCTCGCACTCTAACAACCACTTTGATATCTCGCTGGCGATGTTCACCCATGTTGCAGCGGCGGCGCCGGGGAAAATTACCGCCATTGATACTCACTGGATCTGGCAGGAAGGCAATCAGCGTCTGACCAAAGAGCCGTTTGAAATTAAAGGCGGGATGGTACAGGTACCGGCAAAACCGGGTCTGGGCGTAGAGCTTGATATGGATCAGGTGATGAAAGCCCATGAACTGTATCAGAAACATGGCCTGGGCGCGCGCGATGACGCTATGGGCATGCAGTATTTAATCCCGAACTGGACGTTTGATAACAAGCGTCCCTGCATGGTGCGCTAAGGAAATATCGGTCCCTTCGGGGGCCGATTGACCGCACGGCATCGGGTCATCGTTCATTTTAAGGACAGCTTATGAAGATAGTGATCGCACCGGATTCATACAAGGAGAGCCTGAGTGCGCTGGATGTTGCTACCGCGATAGAGCAAGGTTTTCGAGAAATTTACGCCGATGCGGAATATGTCAAACTGCCGGTCGCCGACGGCGGCGAAGGGACCGTCGAAGCCATGGTCGCTGCAACGCAGGGATGCCGGATAGCGGTCACCGTCACCGGTCCGCTCGGCGAGCCGGTGGACGCTTTTTACGGCCTGTCGGGCGATAAACAGTGCGCGTTTATCGAAATGGCGGCGGCAAGCGGCCTGGAGAGCGTGCCGCCGGCGCGGCGCAATCCTTTGCTGACCACTTCGTGGGGGACCGGCGAGCTGATTCGCCACGCGCTGGATGCGGGCGTGACGCAAATTATTATCGGCATCGGCGGCAGCGCGACGAACGACGGCGGGGCCGGAATGGTACAGGCGCTAGGGGCGAAGCTGCTGACTAAAGATAACCAGCAGATTGCCGCTGGCGGACGCGCGCTGGAGAACCTCGCGCGCATCGACGTTAGCGAACTGGATAAGCGCCTGGCCGGCTGTCGTATCGACGTCGCTTGCGATGTCACCAATCCGCTGACGGGGCCCGAGGGCGCGACGGCGGTATTTGGGCCGCAGAAAGGGGCGACGGCGGAGATGATCCCCTGTCTGGATAGCGCGCTGGCCCATTTTGCCGAGATTATCCATCGCGATTTAGAACTGGATGTGCTGCATCTTGAAGGCGGCGGCGCGGCGGGAGGAATGGGCGCGGGCCTGTACGCCTTCTGCGGCGCAAAACTACGGCCGGGCATTGAGATCGTGACCGACGCTCTGCACCTTGCCGATATCGTGGCGGATGCGGACCTGGTGATTACCGGCGAAGGGCGTATCGATAGCCAGACGGTGCACGGCAAGGTGCCGGTTGGCGTGGCGAGGGTGGCAAAACGCTATAATCTGCCGGTCATCGGCATTGCCGGAAGCCTGACGTCTGACGTCGGCGTCGTGCATCAGCACGGCCTGGATGCGGTATTTAGCGTGATTTATTCAATCTGTACGCTGGATGAGGCGCTGGAAAATGCCGCCGAAAACGTGCGTATGACGGCGAGAAACGTTGCCGCCGTGCTGAAAATAGGGCGGCTATTATAGGTTATCCCCCGGTCGCGAAGCGCGGACCGGGGCATGCGTTTTAAATTCCCAGTAGCTTACAGGCTTCCCGCGCGACGTTGTCCATTTCATCCAGCAGCTCCAGAAACTCCGGTTCCAGCTCCTCGGCGGCGGTGCCCGCGCGCAGCTGACTCTCAATGGTGTGACACAGTTTCTTCAGACGCGGTACGCCGCTATAGCTACAGCTGCCGTGCAGCTTATGCACTAAATCCAGCACCCCTTCCGGCTGCTCTCCCACCAGCTGTTCTTCCACCTTGTTACGCACTTCAGGCATAAAGGCGAGCAGCATTTGCAGCATTTCCCGCGCCAGGTCCGGTTTCATCGCCGCCTGACGCAGCGCCAGCTGCCAGTCGAGGGTGACATTATGATTGATGGGCGGCTCCGCAGGCTCCGCGGCGGCCTGCGGGAGCGCCGCCTTTCCCGGCTGATAGCGCAGCAGCAGACTGTGGAGCTTATCTTCCTCAATGGGTTTCGCCAGATAGTCGTTCATTCCCGCTTTGAGTAATTTCTCACGCTGCCCCTCGAGGGCGTGGGCCGTCACGGCGATCACCGGCGTTTGCTGCTGATGGGGGAGCTGGTGAATCAGTTCGCAGGCGCGGATACCGTCCATTTCCGGCATTTGAATATCCATCAGAATCAGATCCTGCTGCGTTTCTCTGGCTCGTTCGACGGCTTGCTGACCGCTGTCGCAGAGGATGACATGCTGGACTAAGTCCTCCAGCAGCGCGCCGATGAGCTTGAGATTCGCCGGATTGTCATCAACGGCCATGACCGTCATCGGTAGCTTCTTACTATCGGCATGCGGCGGCAGAATCGTCGGCTGCGCATGGCAGGAGGCCGTCAGCGCCGGCAGTAAGCGCGTTGAGGTTAATGGCTTAAGCAAACAGGCGGCGATGCCGTCCTGGCGCAACGTTTCGGCGCTGACCTGAGCGTGGCACGGTAGGGCCAGCACCAGGTGATCGGCAAGCTTGCTGGCCCTTGCCAGCTTATCGCGATGCTGGCTCAGGTCGCGTATGGATACCGGAATCCCTGCCAGCAGGATATCGTAGTGGGCATCCGGTAGGGCCGTCATCGTCGGACTATAGACCACCTCCAGCGGCGTTGTCGCCAGTAGCTCCATCGTGCTCTGCGCCGCCGCCGCGTTGGCTTCAATATAGGCCAGCTTTTTGCCCGCCAGGCACTGCGTTGGCACGCTATCGGGAACCGCGTTGGGGTTGAGGTCGAGGCTGATATGGAACCAGAACGTCGAGCCGCGGTTAGGCTGGCTATGGAAGGAGATATCGCCGCCCATCTCCTTCACCAGGCGCTGGGTGATGACCAGCCCGAGGCCGGTTCCGCCGTGGCGACGGGAGATGCTGGCGTCGGCCTGGCGGAACGCCTGGAACAAACGCGACTGATCGCGTTCCGGAATGCCGATACCGGTATCGTGGATCTGGACTTCGATTTGGACGCGTGAGTTGCTGATGGCGCGCTGTTCCACCAGCACGTCAATATTGCCGTGTTCGGTGAACTTGATGGCGTTGCCCATCAGGTTGGTAATAATTTGCTGCAGGCGCAGCGGGTCGCCAATGACGTTATCCGGCACATCATTTTTGATATTCAGCGTCAGCTCCAGCCCTTTGTCGTGCGCCGAGTGCGCCAGCAGCGTAACCACCTCGTCCAGCGAGGTGCGCAGCAGGAACGGGATGCTCTCCAGAATGAGCTTACCGGCTTCAAGCTTAGAGAAGTCCAGAACATCGTTAATAATGGCCAGCAGATTGTTAGCGGAACGCTCGATGGTGGTCAGATGATCGCGCTGGGTGGTATTTAAATCGGTTTTCAGCGTCAGGCGCGTAAAGCCAATGACGCCGTTGAGCGGCGTGCGCAGCTCGTGTGACATATTGGCGAGGAATTCGGATTTGATACGCGCCGCTTCCTGCGCGCGTTTTTTCGCCAGGTCCAGTTCGACGTTCTGGATTTCCATCTGCTCAAGCGTTTCCCGCAGATCGGAAGTGGCCTGATCGACATTGTGTTGCATCTCTTCGTGGTAGGCCGCCAGCGACATCGCCATGGAGTTGATGCCGTTTTTCAGCATATCCAACTCGCCGAGCATAAAGCCTTCAACGCGGCTATCAAGCTGGCCGCGGCGGATGCGGTCAACGGTATTCACCATGTTGCGGATCGGCCCGGTCACGTCGCGCATGAGTCGCCAGCCGAAGATCAGCGCAATACCGATACAGAACAGCATCATCACGCTGGAGATAAAGATTTCTTTGTACTGCTGCAGCCGCACCGATTTGAGATCCAGCTCCAGCGCCACGTAGCCGAGCATATTGCCCGGCATCTTGGCATCGCTTCCCGGTGATTCATCCGGTGAATAGCTTTCCGAGATGATGGGGGTACGCAAAATCATCAAATCGCCGTGACGAATCACGCTTAAACGGCGGGGAAAGGGGACCCCTTTTGGCAGCTGCAATTCGCCGGGATCGAGCTGAAAATTAGAGGTGACAAACAGCCTGTTGTGCGAGTCGTAGATGGAAATGGCGCGCACAATATCGGAGTGGCGGCGATGAAGTACGCTGATAAGCTGCCCGATTGACTCGCGGTTTTGCAAATTCATGCCATATTCACTGGAGACCGCCAGCGGTTCGATAATACTGGCTCCGGCATCCTCCAGCTGGCGCTGTAGGTCGTTATAGCGGTGTGCGACGAAGAAAATACTGAGCAGCAGACCGATCAGGACGGTGGGCGCCAGAATAAGAATCATCATGCGGGCACGAAGGCTGTAGTTGGTCATGCGGTTCCATTATGGGAGAATATATACATCATCCTTACAGGCTGCTGAGGCATTGGTTACGCTGGCTCACCCTGAAAGAACTCGTGTATAGAGTCAGTATATTTAATTGAGACAAATCTCTACGATGGCGCAATTCTACTCTGCAAAACGGCGTGTGACGACGCGCCAGATCATAACCGTTACAGTAAATGACCTTGATCCCTTTGGACAGGGCGTTGCGCATCACCAGGGTAAGGCGCTGTTTGTTAGCGGTTTATTACCGCAAGAGCAGGCCGAAGTGGTCCTGGTCGAGGATAAAAAACAGTATGCCCGCGCGCAGGTTAAACGTCGTCTTAGCGACAGCCCGCAGCGGCAGGCGCCGCGCTGTCCGCATTTTGGTATCTGCGGCGGATGTCAGCAGCAGCACGCCAGCGTTGAGCTGCAGCAGCAGAGCAAACGCGCCGCCCTCGCGCGGTTAATGAAGCGCGATGTTGATGACATTATAGCCGCTTCGCCGTGGGGCTATCGTCGCCGGGCGCGTCTGAGCTTGAATTATCAGCCAAAGACCCAACAATTACAGATAGGCTTCCGGAAGGCCAACTCCAGCGAAATTGTTGATGTGGTGCAGTGCCCCGTTTTGGTGCCCGCTATTGGTGCGCTACTGCCCGCGGTACGAGAATGTCTCAGCGGATTGCAATCGCTGCGTCAGCTTGGCCACGTGGAGCTGGTGCAGGCGGACAACGGTCCGCTGATGGTTTTACGCCATACCGCGGCCCTTCCGGCAGCAGATAAAGAAAAGCTGGAACGTTTTTCGCAATCTCACGGTCTTTCCCTGTATCTCGCCCCGCAAAGCGAGATACTGGAACATATTCGCGGGGAAGCGCCCTGGTATACGTCCGACGGTCTACGCTTAGTGTTCAGTCCGCGCGACTTTATTCAGGTCAACGACGGCGTAAACCAGCTCATGGTGCGTACGGCGCTGGAATGGCTGGATATCCAGCCTCAGGATCGCGTGCTGGATCTCTTTTGCGGCATGGGCAATTTTACCCTGCCGCTGGCAAAACGCGCGGCGCAGGTGGTTGGCGTGGAAGGGGTTCCCGCGCTGGTCGTGAAGGCGAGAGAGAACGCGGCATTAAACGCGTTACACAATGTGACTTTCTTTCATGAAAACCTGGAAGAGGACGTTACCCGCCAGGCGTGGGCGAAGCACGGTTTTGATAAAGTCCTGCTCGATCCGGCGCGCGCCGGCGCGGCGGGTGTGATGTTACATATTATAAAATTAGCGCCGCGTCGGGTGGTGTATGTTTCTTGTAACCCGGCGACGCTGGCGCGCGATAGCGACGTTTTATTGCAGGCGGGATATACCATTCAACGCCTGGCGATGCTGGATATGTTCCCGCATACCGGACATCTGGAATCAATGGTGTTGTTTGAGCACAACAATTATTCAAATCGCATTGAAGCGGCATCCTCAGGAGCAGGTGACTGAGATAAAAGACGAAAGCCAACGTTGACGCGGTTTGAAGGATGAAGTGTAAAAGTTGAGGCTTGCCGACTTCGGCAGGCGGTCCCTTAAGGAGAGGACAATGGTTGCGGTAAGAAGTGCACATTTAAATAAAGCTGGTGAATTTGACCCGAAGAAATGGATCGCGAGTCTGGGAATTTCCAGCCAGCAGTCGTGTGAACGCTTAGCCGAAACCTGGGATTATTGTCGAGAGAAAACGCAGGGGCACCCGCAGGCCGACCTCCTGCTGTGGCGCGGCGTGGAGATGGTGGAAATTCTCTCCATGCTCAGCATGGATATCGACACGCTGCGGGCGGCGATGCTGTTCCCTCTGGCGGACGGCAACGTCGTCAGCGAAGAAATTATGCAGGAGAGCGTCGGCAAATCCGTCGTTACCCTGATCCACGGCGTGCGGGACATGGCCGCGATACGCCAGCTTAAAGCCACCCATACCGATTCGGTCTCCTCTGAACAGGTGGATAACATCCGCCGCATGCTGCTGGCGATGGTTGATGATTTCCGCTGCGTGGTGATTAAGATCGCCGAGCGTATTGCCCATCTGCGCGAGGTGAAAGATGCGCCGGAAGATGAGCGCGTGCTGGCGGCGAAAGAGTGTACCAATATCTACGCGCCGCTGGCCAACCGCCTGGGGATCGGCCAGCTCAAGTGGGAGCTTGAGGATTACTGCTTCCGCTATCTGCACCCGGCGGAATATAAGCGGATTGCTAAATTACTGCACGAGCGGCGCATCGATCGTGAGCATTACATTGACGAATTCGTCGGGCATTTACGCACGGAGATGAAAACCGAGGGCGTCAAAGCCGAGGTCTACGGGCGTCCCAAGCATATCTACAGCATCTGGCGCAAAATGCAGAAAAAACATCTTGCCTTCGACGAGCTGTTTGACGTGCGGGCGGTGCGTATCGTCGCCGAGCGCCTGCAGGATTGCTACGCCGCGCTGGGGATAGTGCATACTCACTACCGCCACCTGCCGGACGAGTTTGATGATTACGTCGCCAATCCCAAGCCTAATGGCTATCAGTCAATCCATACCGTCGTGCTGGGCCCCGGTGGCAAAACGATTGAAATTCAGATCCGTACTCGCCAGATGCATGAAGATGCCGAGCTGGGCGTGGCCGCGCACTGGAAGTACAAAGAGGGCGCCAGCGCAGCGGCCAGCGGCGGGCGCGGCTATGAAGATCGCATTGCGTGGCTGCGTAAACTGATTGCCTGGCAGGAAGAGATGGCTGATTCCGGCGAGATGCTGGATGAGGTGCGTAGCCAGGTCTTTGACGATCGGGTTTACGTTTTTACGCCGAAGGGCGACGTGGTGGACTTACCTTCCGGTTCGACGCCGCTCGATTTTGCCTATCATATTCACAGCGATGTCGGCCACCGCTGCATTGGGGCGAAAATCAGCGGGCGTATTGTGCCGTTTACCTATCAGCTGCAGATGGGCGACCAGATTGAAATCATCACCCAGAAGCAGCCCAACCCAAGCCGCGACTGGCTGAACCCGAACCTCGGCTACGTGACCACCAGCCGCGGGCGTTCCAAAATACACGCCTGGTTCCGCAAGCAGGACCGCGACAAGAATATTCTTGCCGGGCGGCAGATCCTTGACGACGAGCTTGAACACCTTGGCATTAGCCTGAAGGACGCGGAAAAGCATCTGCTGCCGCGCTACAACTTCAACGAGCAGGACGAACTGCTGGCGGCGATTGGCGGCGGCGATATTCGCCTCAACCAGATGGTCAACTTCCTGCAGGCGCAGTTTAATAAGCCCAGCGCGGCGGAGCAGGATGCGGCGGCGTTAAAGCAGCTGCAGCAGAAAACCCATGCTCCGCAGAATCGCAGCAAAGACAATGGTCGCGTGGTGGTCGAAGGGGTCGGCAACCTGATGCATCACATTGCGCGCTGCTGCCAGCCGATTCCCGGCGATGAAATTGTGGGCTTTATCACCCAGGGCCGCGGGATCTCGGTGCACCGCGCGGATTGCGATCAGCTCGCGGAACTGCAGTCTCACGCCCCGGAGCGCATCGTTGACGCGGTGTGGGGAGAGAGCTACTCGGCGGGCTACTCGCTGGTGGTACGCGTGCAGGCCAACGATCGCAGCGGCCTGCTGCGCGATATCACCACCATTCTCGCCAATGAGAAAGTTAACGTGCTGGGCGTGGCCAGCCGCAGCGATACCAAACAGCAGTTGGCGACGATCGATATGACCATCGAGATCTACAACCTGCAGGTGCTGGGCCGCGTGCTGGGTAAACTGAATCAGGTACCGGATGTCATCGACGCCCGTCGCCTGCACGGCGGTTAACTTCATTTTCTTTATGTCGGCCGGGGTCGCCCCGGCCTGATTCTTTAATGGAAACGACAATGAGCCAAATCGACCGCCTGCTCGGCATTATGCAGCGTCTGCGCGATCCGGAAAACGGCTGCCCGTGGGACAAAGAGCAGACTTTTGCCACCATCGCCCCGTATACCCTCGAAGAAACCTATGAAGTGCTCGACGCGATTGCCCGCGAAGATTTTAACGATCTGCGCGGTGAATTAGGCGACCTGCTGTTCCAGGTCGTCTTCTACGCTCAGATGGCGCAGGAAGAGGGGCGCTTTGATTTTAACGATATCTGCGCCGCGATCGGCGACAAGCTGGAGCGCCGCCATCCGCATATTTTCGGCGATGCCTCCGCCGGGAACAGCAGCGAAGTGCTGGCCCGCTGGGAGCAGATCAAAAGCGCAGAGCGAGCGGAAAAGTCCCAGCACTCAGCGCTGGACGATATTCCGCATAGTCTGCCGGCGCTGATGCGCGCGCATAAAATCCAGAAACGCTGCTCGGCGGTCGGCTTTGACTGGACTTCTCTGGGGCCGGTGCTGGACAAAGTGCACGAAGAAATAGACGAAGTCATGCACGAAGCGCAGCAGGCGGTGGTGGATGAAGCTAAACTGGAGGAGGAAGTGGGCGATCTGCTGTTTGCGACGGTCAATTTATCCCGCCATTTAGGGGTAAAAGCTGAAGTTGCCCTGCAAAAAGCCAACCTGAAGTTTGAGCGCAGATTCCGCGAAGTAGAGCGGATTGTCGCCGCGCGAGGCCTGGAAATGACCGGCGTTGACCTCGATACCATGGAGCTGGTGTGGCAGGAAGTAAAACGCCAGGAAACTGATCTCTAAAGAGTTTTCGTGATCAAGCGCTATTTGTGTGATTTTTTAAATAACAAGCGCTTGATTTACGTCAAAAACATTTCGCCAAAAGCGGCTATTTTCTCACTCCCTGCGTTTGTGTGGGCCTGATGAAAAGGAGGGATAATGAAAGTTTGTGGCGTCAGTCATGATCGGGTATACTGCTTTCCCGTCCTGGTTATTCCATCGTCTTTTAAACCTAACTTCTCAGGTTCAGCATGACAACGAACTATATTTTTGTGACCGGCGGGGTCGTATCCTCTCTGGGTAAAGGCATTGCCGCAGCTTCCCTCGCAGCCATTCTCGAAGCCCGCGGGCTTAACGTGACCATGATGAAACTGGATCCGTACATCAACGTCGATCCGGGCACCATGAGCCCAATCCAACACGGGGAAGTGTTCGTTACTGAAGACGGCGCTGAAACCGATCTGGACCTGGGTCACTATGAGCGTTTCATTCGCACCAAGATGACCCGTCGTAACAACTTCACCACGGGCCGTATTTACTCTGATGTCCTGCGCAAAGAGCGTCGCGGCGACTATCTGGGGGCCACCGTTCAGGTTATTCCGCACATCACCAACGCGATCAAAGAGCGCGTGCTGGCGGGCGGCGAAGGCCATGATGTGGTGCTGGTAGAAATCGGCGGCACCGTTGGCGATATTGAGTCGCTGCCGTTCCTTGAAGCGATTCGCCAGCTGGCGGTGGATATCGGTCGTGAAAACGCGCTGTTTATGCACCTGACCCTGGTGCCGTACATGGCCGCCGCGGGTGAAGTCAAAACCAAGCCGACCCAGCACTCCGTTAAAGAACTGCTTTCCATCGGTATTCAGCCTGACATCCTGGTCTGCCGCTCCGATCGCGCCATTCCGGCGAACGAACGTGCCAAAATTGCATTGTTCTGCAATGTGCCAGAAAAAGCCGTTATTTCGATGAAAGATGTCGATTCCATTTATAAAATTCCGGGCCTGTTGAAATCGCAGGGGCTGGACGATTATATTTGTAAACGATTCAGCTTAAACTGTCCGGAAGCGAACCTGGCCGAATGGGAACAGGTTATCTATGAAGAAGCGAACCCGGCAGGCGAAGTCACCATTGGTATGGTCGGCAAGTACATTGAACTGCCGGACGCCTACAAATCGGTGATTGAAGCGCTGAAACACGGCGGTCTGAAAAATCGCGTTACCGTCAACATCAAGCTGATCGATTCGCAGGATGTGGAAACGCGCGGCGTCGAAATTCTGAAGAATTTAGACGCTATCCTGATCCCAGGTGGCTTCGGCTATCGCGGCGTTGAAGGTAAGATTGCCACCGCGCGCTATGCGCGTGAAAACAACATTCCTTATCTGGGTATTTGCCTGGGTATGCAGGTTGCGCTGATTGAGTTCGCGCGCAACGTAGCCGGGATGGAAAACGCCAACTCAACGGAATTTGTGCCAGACTGTAAGTACCCGGTTGTGGCCCTGATTACCGAATGGCGTGATGAAGACGGTAATGTCGAAGTGCGCTCTGATAAGAGCGACCTCGGCGGCACGATGCGCCTTGGCGCACAGCAGTGCCAGCTGGGCGAAGATAGCCTGGTGCGCCAGCTGTACGGTGAGCCAACCATTACCGAACGCCATCGCCACCGCTACGAAGTCAACAATATGCTGTTGAAACCGATTGAAAATGCGGGCCTGCGTATTGCGGGCCGTTCCGGGGATGATCAGTTGGTCGAGATCATCGAGGTGCCTAACCATCCGTGGTTCGTCGCCTGTCAGTTCCATCCGGAGTTTACTTCGACGCCGCGTGATGGCCATCCGCTGTTTGCAGGCTTTGTGAAAGCCGCTAGCGAGTACCAGAAGCGTCAGGCGAAGTAAAAGAGTTAGAACGGCAATGCACCCATCCGGGTGCATTGTTTGTCTGGAGTTTTAGTTTAACTTGTACTGAGGAAAACCTAATGTCCAAAATCGTTAAAGTCATCGGTCGTGAAATCATCGACTCCCGTGGTAACCCGACTGTTGAAGCCGAAGTACACCTGGAAGGTGGTTTCGTCGGTATGGCAGCTGCTCCGTCAGGTGCTTCTACTGGCTCCCGCGAAGCGCTGGAACTGCGCGATGGCGACAAATCCCGTTTCATGGGTAAAGGCGTACTGAAAGCCGTTGGCGCTGTTAACGGCCCGATCGCTCAGGCAATCCTTGGCAAAGACGCCAAAGATCAGGCTGGCATCGACAAAATCATGATCGACCTGGACGGTACTGAAAACAAATCTAACTTCGGTGCGAACGCTATCCTGGCCGTCTCTCTGGCTAACGCCAAAGCTGCCGCTGCTTCTAAAGGTCAGCCGCTGTATGAGCACATCGCTGAGCTGAACGGCACCCCGGGCAAATACTCCATGCCGGTTCCGATGATGAACATCATCAACGGCGGCGAGCACGCTGACAACAACGTCGACATCCAGGAATTTATGATTCAGCCGGTTGGCGCTAAATCCCTGAAAGAAGCCGTACGTATGGGTTCTGAAGTGTTCCACAACCTGGCTAAAGTTCTGAAAGCTAAAGGTATGAACACCGCTGTTGGCGACGAAGGCGGCTACGCGCCGAACCTGGGCTCCAACGCTGAAGCGCTGGCTGTTATCGCTGAAGCGGTTAAAGCTGCTGGCTACGAGCTGGGCAAAGACATCACTCTGGCGATGGACTGCGCGGCTTCTGAATTCTACAAAGACGGTAAATACGTTCTGGCTGGCGAAGGCAATAAAGCGTTCACCTCTGAAGAATTCACCCACTTCCTGGAAGAGCTGACCAAACAGTACCCGATCGTCTCCATCGAAGATGGCCTGGACGAATCTGACTGGGACGGTTTCGCATACCAGACTAAAGTACTGGGCGACAAAATCCAGCTGGTTGGTGACGATCTGTTCGTAACCAACACCAAGATCCTGAAAGAAGGTATCGAGAAAGGCATCGTTAACTCCATCCTGATCAAATTCAACCAGATCGGTTCTCTGACCGAAACTCTGGCTGCGATCAAAATGGCGAAAGACGCTGGCTACACTGCCGTTATCTCTCACCGTTCAGGCGAAACTGAAGACGCTACCATCGCTGACCTGGCTGTGGGTACCGCTGCAGGCCAGATCAAAACCGGTTCTATGAGCCGTTCTGACCGCGTTGCTAAATACAACCAGCTGATTCGTATCGAAGAAGCGCTGGGCGAAAAAGCACCGTACAACGGTCGTAAAGAGATCAAAGGTCAGGCATAAGCCCGTCTTTCTCTGATATGAAAAAGCCAGCCTTCGGGCTGGCTTTTTTTTGCCCCGAAACCGGTAACTACTTAAAATCTACCGCCATTTGCTGCGGAATAGAAAGCCCGCGCGTGGTTTGTACGCAGCGGTCAATGTAATCGGTAAAGCGCGGCGGTTTCGGCATGCCCATGCTGAGCAGCTTGTCGTTGCTGAACCGCACGTTGAGCGTGGCGAAGGCGCCGTACAGACGCATGGCCTTTAGCATCAGCCGCTCGTTGCAGGGGCCAAAAATAGTCTTCAGCTCACGGCGCATTTTGACCAGCGTTTCATAGCTGACCTGCGCGTATTTATCGCCGACCGGCGCCTGTTCGAGGGCGGAGGCCATCGCGTTATCGATATCCGCAAACCTTACGCTGTTTTCCTCTCCCGCTGAAATATGCACCACCTCTCCGCGCGCCAGCGGGCTGATAAGCAGCATCATCAGGGCGTCGGCGCAATAATCGACGGGGATCACGTCGATGCGGTCTTCCATTGAACACATAAATTTTTGCAGCATCAGCCCCATGCTGAACACCCAGAAGATGCTGCTGGAGGGCTGACAGCCGTGATGAGTGTGGCCAACAACAATCGAGGGGCGGGCGATCGCCAGCGGTAGCGTCGGGCATTCCTGCCGCATAAGACGTTCAATTGTTGATTTAGAGTGCGTGTACTCGACCAGATGCTCGGCGCGTTCACGGAACGCCGTGCTTTCCGCTACCAGCGAATCGGGGTCTGGTGAGCAGGACATCGCGGTGCCCACGTGCAGAAAGCGCTGAAGGCCGCTGACCTGAGCCATCCGCCGGGCAAACTGCAGTGTACCTTCGACGTTGACTTTCCAGATAAGCGGATTGTTACCAAATGAGGCGACGGCGGCGCAGTTGAGCACGTGGGTGACCTGATTCAGGCGCGGATCCTGGAGAAAAGGCTGCGGATTGGCCAGATCGCCCAGCAGGATGTTGTGGGGCGTCAGGGCCGTTAATCTCGCTTCACTAATATTGAATTTTCGCAGGTTATCCTTAATCCGTTCTACGGCGGCTACACTATTATCAGCACGAACTAACAGTAATAGATTAGGCGCATTCATTTTATTAAGAATGCTTTCTAACACTGCTCCACCCAGAAACCCGGTCGCGCCAGTAATTAATAATGTATTCATGAATGCAGTCTCATTAGTATTGGTTGACTGGATTCTAGGCGCGGAAAATTAAACGGATATTCAATGGGGGATGAACATAACGTGCGGTTTATTAAGGTTATTTTAAGGAAAGGCGTCGCAGTGGATCGAATTTGACCCCGAGCTCATCCCATAAATTCATTATTTCATGTATCCATTTGTACATCGTTGAAATTTATTATTTTTAATTTTGCTTTTTTATTTTTAGCGTTCAGGGTTATACATGTTTTGTTACACCAAAAATTTTAGCCATGCCGCTTAATAGTCGCCTGATGATTATCAGGCTAATTAAAAAACCGTCGCTGAATAATATTATCTGTCCGTCGCCAGAGGAGTATCGTCCTGGCGTATTTTTAATCAATCACTCGGCGCAGCGCGGGACAAGATCTGCGCGGGCAAATCTGCGATAATGCGCGCTCACAACCTTAAGCAGAGATGATTATGCAGTACCCGATTAACGAGATGTTCCAGACCTTGCAAGGCGAAGGTTACTTCACCGGCGTTCCCGCCATTTTTATTCGTTTACAGGGATGCCCGGTTGGTTGCGCCTGGTGCGATACCAAACATACCTGGGATAAGCTTGCCGATCGGGAAGTGTCGCTGTTCAGCATACTGGCGAAAACTAAAGAGAGCGATAAATGGGGCCCGGCAAGCAGCGAAGATCTGCTGGCCATCATCGGGCGTCAGGGCTGGACGGCCCGCCACGTGGTCATTACCGGCGGCGAGCCCTGTATTCATGATTTAACGCCGTTAACTTCTTTACTGGAGCAAAACGGATTTAGCTGCCAGATAGAAACCAGCGGCACCCATGAAGTTCGCTGCACGCCTCATACCTGGGTGACGGTGTCGCCAAAGGTGAACATGCGCGGCGGCTATGATGTGCTCTCGCAGGCGCTACAGCGGGCTGATGAAATTAAACATCCGGTTGGACGCGTGCGCGATATCGAAGCGCTGGATGAACTGCTGGCAACGCTGGCTGATGAAAAGCCGCGCATTATCGCCCTTCAGCCGATTAGCCAGAAAGATGACGCGACGCGCCTGTGCATTGAAACCTGTATCGCCCGCAACTGGCGCTTATCGATGCAGACGCATAAATATCTCAATATCGCGTGATATAAAAAACCCTGATAGCGCAAGGCTACCAGGGTTTTCTTCAGCGAAAGGCGCTCTCACTCGCCGCGATAGACGCAGCCCGCGGTGCAGGTTTCTTTGATCATCACCGCGCTCAGCAGCGGAACCCGCGGTTTCATCTGCTCCCAGAT
Source organism: Klebsiella sp. MBT K-1 (assembly GCF_002556465.1). Classification (NCBI taxonomy): domain Bacteria; kingdom Pseudomonadati; phylum Pseudomonadota; class Gammaproteobacteria; order Enterobacterales; family Enterobacteriaceae; genus Klebsiella; species Klebsiella sp. MBT K-1. Next base: position 50,289 of record NZ_PDEL01000008.1, read on the forward strand.
CCATTTGGCCAGCACTTCGCTGGTCGGATTGGACAGCCCCGGAATATCGTTCAGATAGTAATGGTCGAGGCGATCGTAGGTGGGTTTAAACGCGGCCTTCAGCTCGGCAAAATCCATGATCCACCCGGTATGGGGATCGACTTCACCGGTAATCTCCAGGCGCACCATAAATGAATGGCCGTGTAGACGACCGCATTTATGGCCTTCCGGCACGTGCGGCAGGTGGTGAGCGGCTTCGAAGGTGAAATCTTTAAACAGCGTGGTGGACATCTTTTATTCTCAATATGGCAAAAAACCGCCGTAGGGTACCGGAAAGCACCTTTTTTCGCATTAACTAAAACGGCCCTGAACACAAAATAGACGTATTGATCCAACTTATACAAATTAAGTGCTTATATTTCATGTGCTTATTTAATCGATTTTGTTGTTAATAACTATAACTAAAACAGGTTAGTTCATTTGGTTATTTGTTATTTCCATCCCTTATTTAGTTGTTACTATTTGCACCGTTAACCTACCAACTCGTCATACTTCGAGCCGCATGTGCGTTGGCAATACTCGGCCACTTACTTCGGTAAGTTCCCGGGGATGCGCTGTGTCGCCGCCAGCCTGCAACTCGAATTATTTAGAGTAAATACATTTTCTTCTGTTTTATCGCGCTGACAGGGCGTGAATCACAGCTTTGCTTACTGGAACATAACGACGCATGACGACACAGGCCCCACCTTCCAATTTGCTACCGCTGAGTCCGGAGCAAATGGCGCGCCTTCAGGCGGCCACGACCGACTTCACGCCCACCCAGCTGGCCTGGGTTTCTGGTTACTTCTGGGGCGCGCTGAATCAGCAGCCCGGCGCGGCGGCTGTCGCGCCAGCCCAGGCGGCGGAAGTTCCGTCCATCACCCTGATTTCGGCATCGCAAACCGGCAACGCCCGCCGCGTGGCTGAAGCGCTGCGCGACGATCTGCAGGCCGCGCAGCTGAACGTGAAGCTGGTTAACGCAGGCGACTATAAATTCAAACAAATTGCCTCCGAAAAGCTGCTGGTCGTGGTGACGTCGACGCAGGGCGAAGGTGAGCCGCCGGAAGAAGCCGTTGCGCTGCATAAGTTCCTGTTTTCGAAGAAAGCGCCGAAGCTGACCGATACCGCATTTGCCGTGTTTGGCCTCGGCGATACCTCCTATGAATTCTTCTGCCAGTCCGGCAAAGATTTTGACAACAAGCTGGCCGAACTGGGCGGCGAACGCCTGCTCGACCGCGTTGACGCGGATGTCGAGTATCAGGCCGCCGCCGCCGAATGGCGCGCTCGGGTGGTTGAGGTACTGAAAGCGCGCGCGCCTGCCGCTGCGCCGTCTCAGCTGCTCGCCAGCGGGTCGGTGAACGAGATCCACACCAGCCCCTATAGCAAAGAAGCGCCGCTGACCGCGACGCTGGCGGTGAATCAAAAAATCACTGGCCGCGATTCTGAAAAAGACGTGCGCCATATTGAAATCGACCTCGGCGACTCTGGCCTGCGCTATCAGCCGGGCGATGCGCTGGGCGTCTGGTACCAGAACGATCCGGCTCTGGTGAAAGAGCTGGTGGAGCTGCTGTGGCTGACGGGCGCGGAACCGGTCACGGTTGACGGCAAAACGCTGCCGCTCGCCGAAGCGCTGGAGTGGCACTTCGAGCTGACGGTTAACACCGGCAACATCGTGGAGAACTACGCCACCTTAACCCGCAGCGAGTCTCTGCTGCCGCTGGTGGGCGATAAGGCGCAGCTCCAGCATTACGCCGCGACCACGCCGATTGTCGATATGGTGCGTTTCTCCCCGGCGCAGATGGATGCTCAGGCGCTGGTCGACCTGCTGCGTCCGCTGACGCCGCGCCTGTACTCTATCGCCTCTTCGCAGGCGGAAGTGGAAAGCGAAGTCCACGTCACCGTTGGCGTGGTGCGTTATGACATCGAAGGCCGCGCCCGCGCCGGCGGCGCCTCCAGCTTCCTGGCTGACCGCGTCGAAGAAGATGGCGAAGTGCGCATCTTTATCGAGCATAACGATAACTTCCGTCTGCCCGCTAACCCTCAGACGCCGGTTATCATGATTGGCCCCGGCACCGGCATCGCGCCGTTCCGCGCCTTTATGCAGCAGCGCGCGGCGGAAGGCGCGGAAGGCAAGAACTGGCTGTTCTTCGGCAACCCGCACTTTACCGAAGATTTCCTCTATCAGGTGGAGTGGCAGAGCTACGTCAAAGAAGGCGTGCTGAGCCGCATCGACCTGGCCTGGTCCCGCGATCAACAACAAAAAGTCTACGTTCAGGACAAGCTGCGCGAGCAGGGGGCCGAACTGTGGCGCTGGATTAACGACGGCGCCCATATTTATGTCTGCGGCGATGCCAATCGTATGGCAAAAGACGTTGAGCAGACCCTACTGGAAGTGATTGCCGAATACGGCGCGATGGACGCCGAAGCGGCGGACGAATTTTTAAGTGAGCTGCGCGTTGAGCGCCGTTATCAGCGAGATGTCTACTAATGAGCGAAAAACATCCAGGCCCGCTGGTGGTCGAAGGTAAACTGACTGACGCCGAGCGCATGAAGCTCGAAAGCAACTACCTGCGCGGCACCATTGCGGAAGATTTGAACGACGGCCTGACCGGCGGTTTTAAAGGCGATAACTTTCTGCTGATCCGTTTCCACGGTATGTATCAGCAGGATGACCGCGATATCCGCGCCGAGCGCGCGGCGCAGAAGCTGGAGCCGCGTCACGCGATGCTGCTGCGCTGCCGCCTGCCGGGCGGGGTGATCACCACTAAACAGTGGCAGGCGATCGATAAATTCGCCGGCGATAACACCATTTACGGCAGCATCCGTCTGACCAACCGTCAGACCTTCCAGTTCCACGGCATTCTGAAGAAGAACGTCAAGCCGGTGCACCAGATGCTGCATTCGGTGGGGCTGGACGCGCTGGCGACCGCCAACGATATGAACCGTAACGTGCTGTGTACTTCTAACCCGTACGAGTCTCAGCTGCATGCTGAAGCCTACGAATGGGCGAAGAAGATCTCCGAGCACCTGCTGCCGCGCACGCGCGCTTATGCCGAAATTTGGCTGGATCAGAAGAAAGTCGCCACCACTGATGAAGAACCGATCCTCGGCCAGACCTACCTGCCGCGTAAGTTCAAAACCACCGTGGTGATCCCGCCGCAGAACGATATCGATCTGCACGCGAACGATATGAACTTCGTGGCCATCGCTGAAAACGGCAAGCTGGTGGGCTTTAACCTGCTGGTTGGCGGCGGTTTATCGATTGAGCACGGCAATAAGAAAACCTACGCCCGTACGGCGAGCGAGTTTGGCTATCTGCCGGTGGAGCACACCCTGGCGGTGGCAGAAGCGGTGGTGACGACCCAGCGTGACTGGGGTAACCGTACCGATCGTAAAAACGCGAAAACCAAATACACCCTCGAACGCGTAGGGGTTGAGACCTTTAAGGCGGAAGTGGAGCGTCGGGCGGGCATCAAGTTTGAGCCGATCCGTCCGTACGAGTTCACCGGCCGCGGCGATCGTATCGGCTGGGTGAAGGGTATCGACAATAACTGGCACCTGACGCTGTTTATTGAAAATGGTCGTATTCTTGATTATCCGGGGCGTCCGCTGAAAACCGGCCTGCTGAAGATCGCGAAGATCCACAAAGGCGAATTCCGCATTACGGCGAATCAGAACCTGATCGTTGCCAGCGTACCGGAAGATCAGAAGGCGAAGATCGAGAAGCTGGCGCGCGATCATGGTCTGATGAACGCCGTTACGCCGCAGCGCGAAAACTCGATGGCCTGCGTGTCGTTCCCGACCTGTCCGTTGGCGATGGCGGAGGCCGAGCGTTTCCTGCCGTCGTTTACCGATAAAGTCGAGGCGGTGATGAGCAAACATGGCGTTGGCGACGAGCATATCGTCACCCGCGTCACCGGCTGCCCGAACGGCTGCGGCCGGGCGATGTTGGCGGAAGTGGGGCTGGTCGGTAAGGCGCCGGGCCGCTACAACCTGCACCTGGGCGGCAACCGCAGCGGGACGCGTATTCCGCGTATGTATCGGGAAAATATTACCGAGTCGGAAATCCTCGACTCGATCGACGAACTGGTAGGGCGCTGGGCGAAAGAGCGCGAAGCGGGTGAAGGCTTCGGCGACTTTACGGTGCGTGCGGGCATCATTCGCCCGGTGCTCGACCCAGCCCGTGATTTCTGGGAATAAACATCCAGCTGCCCGGTGGCGTTTCGCTTACCGGGGCTGTGGGTTTTGTAGGCCGGGCAAACGCAGTACCGCCCGGCGAAACAGACAAACGAGGTCCTTATGTCCATACTCGATCTAAACGCGCTGAACGCATTACCGAAGGTCGATCGTGTTTTGCAGCTGGCGGAAACCAATAGCCAGTTGGAAAAGCTGAGCGCGGAAGCGCGCGTCGCGTGGGCGCTGGAAAACCTGCCGGGCGAATACGTGCTCTCTTCGAGCTTTGGTATCCAGGCGGCGGTGAGCCTGCATCTGGTCAATCAGGTGCGCCCGGATATTCCGGTCATCCTGACCGATACCGGCTATCTGTTCCCGGAAACCTACCAGTTTATCGACGAGTTAACGGACAAACTCAATCTGAACCTGAAGGTCTATCGGGCGAAGGAGAGCGCTGCATGGCAGGAGGCGCGCTACGGTAAGCTGTGGGAGCAGGGCGTTGAGGGCATTGAAAAATATAATGACATCAACAAGGTCGAGCCGATGAACCGGGCGCTGCAGGAGCTGAACGCGCAAACCTGGTTTGCGGGACTGCGCCGCGAGCAGTCCGGCAGCCGCGCCCACTTACCGGTGCTGGCGATCCAGCGCGGCGTGTTTAAGGTGCTGCCGATCATCGACTGGGATAATCGTACCGTCTATCAGTATCTGCAAAAGCACGGCCTGAAGTATCACCCGCTGTGGGATCAGGGCTATTTGTCGGTAGGGGATACCCACACCACCCGTAAATGGGAGCCGGGGATGGCGGAGGAAGAAACGCGCTTCTTTGGCCTGAAAAGAGAGTGCGGACTGCACGAAGGTTGAGATGAGTCCCGGCGCTGCCGGGATTTTTTCCTGAATTGTTAATTATTGATGTCTTTATAATTATTAATAATTGATATTATTATCAATTCCATCGCAAAGATAAAATATTTTTGATGTAAATCACATCTCTTATTTGGCAGTGTGATAATACTTGAATAAATATGCCTGCTAAATGGAATAATATAGAGAATGTTCAATTATTGGGGGAAATCCCTGCGCGGAGATGATGATGGCGGTGATGATTATCACTTGCTATGTTGGCATTCTCTGGATGTTGCCGCTGTAGGTTATTGGATGGTGCAGGATAATATCCATAGTATTAATGATTATCTTAATAAACTGGGGCTTCATCATAGAGAACAGGCGGCACAATTTTTTGCATGGCTATTATGCTGGCATGATATTGGAAAGTTTGCCCACTCTTTTCAGCAGCTTTATCGTCATGAAGAGTTAAATGCGCAGGACGAATATATAAAACATTATGAAGCCATCCCGCATGCGACTCTGGGATATTGGCTCTGGAATGCTTTTTTAAGCGAGTGCTCTGAACTTTTTCCTGAATCCTCTCTTTCTGCCCGTAAGTTAAAGCGCGCCATTGCGCTTTGGATGCCCCTTACGACAGGCCATCATGGTCGACCGCCTTCTTCAGTAACAGAACTAAAAAATTTTCGTCAGCAGGATAAAGAAGCGGCTCGTGATTTTCTTATCAGGGTTAAATCATTATTTCCACTGATTGAGGTTCCTGATTTTTGGGATGATGATGACGGTATTGCGCTTTTTAAACATCTCTCATGGTTTATTTCCGCTGCGATAGTACTGGCTGACTGGGTCGGTTCTTCAATCCGGTATTTCCCTCGAATCGCTAAACCAATGGGCGTCGAGGAATACTGGCAGCAGCATGCGCTGGTTAAAGCGAAAGTAGCTATAACCGTTTTCCCTCCTTCCTCTGGCGTTGCCCCTTTTTCCGGAATAAAAGCGTTATTCCCTTTTATTCAACAGCCAACACCTTTGCAGAAAAAAGCGCTTGAACTGGATATTGATAAAGAAGGTCCACAATTATTTATTCTTGAAGATGTGACTGGCGCTGGAAAAACGGAGGCCGCGTTGATTTTGACGCATCGTCTGATGGCTACTGGAAAGGCGCAGGGGCTCTATTTTGGTCTGCCGACGATGGCGACGGCGAATGCCATGTTCGATCGTATGTTGGAGAGCTGGCTGGCGCTGTATCAACCGGGTTCTCGGCCAAGTCTTGTCCTGGCTCATAGCGCGCGTGGATTAATGGATCGTTTCACGCAGTCTCTCTGGTCGGGAGATTTATCAGGTTCAGAAGAGCCTGACGATCTTCTGCCTTCCAGCCAGGGGTGTGCCGCCTGGTTTGCCGACAGTAATAAAAAAGCGCTGTTAGCTGAAGTGGGCGTTGGTACGCTTGATCAGGCAATGATGGCGGTGATGCCGTTTAAACACAGTAATTTACGGATGCTGGGGCTGAGCCATAAAATTCTGTTGGCGGATGAAATTCACGCCTATGACAGCTACATGTCGCGGATCCTTGAGTGCCTGGTTGAGAAGCAGGCAAGCGATGGCAATACCACGATTCTGCTTTCCGCCACGCTATCACAGCAGCAACGGGACAGGCTGGTTGCTGCTTTTGCTAAGGGCGCACAGGGGCGGGTAGAAGCACCGTTATTAGGCCATGACGATTATCCCTGGCTCACGCAGGTGACCGGTTCGAAGGTGGTTTCTCAATATGTGGAGACCCGTAAAGAAGTTGAGCGCAGCGTCAAAGTTAACTGGACGCACGGCGAACAGGAGTGTCTTGAACGCATTGAGCAAGCGATAGGCCAGGGAAAATGTATTGCATGGATACGCAACTCCGTTGATGACGCAATTCGTATTTATCGCCAGCTTCTAACCCGAGGCGTTGTACCTTCCGAAAGCCTCTTGTTATTCCATAGCCGTTTCGCCTTTTACGATCGTCAGCGCATTGAAAACCGGGCGCTGGCGCAGTTTGGTAAACAAGGTGTTGCGAAGCGTTGCGGACAGGTTCTGATTGCCACACAGGTCATTGAGCAAAGTCTGGATATCGATGTCGATGAAATGATCTCTGATTTAGCGCCAGTGGATTTGTTGATTCAGCGAGCCGGTCGTTTACAGCGCCATATCCGCGATCGTAATGGCTTATTGAAAGCTTCTGGAAGAGACGAACGTAACCCGCCAGAGCTGCTGATCTTCGCCCCAGAATGGGATGACGAACCGCAAGAGGATTGGTTCTCAAACGCTATGCGCAACAGCGCCTACGTCTACCCCGATCATGGGCGCCTGTGGCTAACCCAGCGTGTGCTGCGCGAACAAGGGGAAATTCGAATGCCGCAGTCAGCCCGATTGCTGATTGAGTCTGTCTATGGCGAAGAAGTTGATATGCCACCGGGGTTCGTGAAGACGGAGCAGTTGCAGGAGGGGAAATTCTACTGTGACCGGGCATTTGCTAAGCAAAACATTATCAACTTTGCGCCGGGCTACAGCCCTGAATGCAGTGATTATCTGCCAGAGAAACTTTCGACGCGTCTGGCCGAAGAGTCGGTTTCATTGTGGTTGGCGAAAATTGTCGATGGAGCAGTTATGCCTTATGCCCCAGGAGAGCACGCCTGGGAAATGAGTGCGCTGCGGGTACGTCAGGGCTGGTGGGATAAGCACCGTGGAGATTTCGTTCTGCTTGACGGTAAGCGACTCCAGCAGTGGTGCGCGGAGCAGCATCAGAATCAGGAGTTTGCCTTAGTAATTGTAGTATCGGATCTGGAAACGTGCGGCTATTCAGCGCATGAAGGGTTGATTGGAAAGATGGAGGTATAGCAGATACTCGCATGGATAGTTTCTCACTTTTGACTACCCCCTGGCTCCCCGTACGTTTAAAAGACGGTTCTACGGGCAAGCTGGCGCCGGTTAATCTGGCGGATGAAAACGTGGTGGATATCGCCGCCGCGCGGGCGGATTTACAGGGCGCGGCCTGGCAATTTCTGCTGGGTTTATTGCAGTGCAGCATGGCGCCGAAAAATCATTCTCGCTGGGAAGATGTCTGGTTCGAAGGGCTAAGCGCAGATGTGCTTCAGCGAGCGCTGGAACCGCTGGAGCCTGCGTTCCAGTTTGGCGCTGATACGCCCTCTTTTATGCAGGATTTCGAAGCATTAACCGGAGAAAAAGTCTCTATTGCGTCATTGTTGCCGGAAACCCCAGGCGCACAAACCATTAAACTTAATAAAGACCACTTTGTTAAGCGCGGCATCACGGAGCGATTTTGTCCGCACTGCGCGGCGCTGGCGTTATTCTCGTTACAGCTTAATGCTCCATCAGGTGGCCAAGGACATCGCACTGGATTGCGTGACGGTGGTCCTATGACTACGTTGATCGAGTTACTGGAGTATCAGGAGAACCGGCAAACATCTCTGTGGCGGAAATTATGGGTGAACGTTATGCCACAGGATACTGCTGGGATGTATCTGCCCGCCCATTATGACGGTGCTATTTTTCCTTGGCTGACCAACACTCGTTCTAGTGAACCTTCAACAGGTGTAAACACGACGCCAGAACAAGTGAATGTTCTCCAAGCCTATTGGGGAATGCCGCGGCGTATTCGCCTCGATTTTAATACTACCCATTCAGGTCGCTGCGATCTCTGTGAAACGCAAAGCGATGAATTACTTAGCTGGATGATCATGAAGAACTACGGTGTTAATTATGTGGGTTGGAGACACCCGTTAACACCCTACCGTCTTCCCCGTAAAGAGGGTAGTGGCTTCATTTCAGTCAAACCGCCGCCCGGCGGGCTTATCTGGCGCGACTGGCTGGGGTTGAATCAAGAAGAGGATTCGGAAAATAACACCGAATATCCGGCGCTGATCGTCAAAACAACCGGTGCGCGTAGCCTGAAGGATGTAAAGATTGGGCTGTGGGGTTTTGGTTACGATTTCGAAAAGATGAAAGCCCGCTGCTGGTATGAACATCACTTCCCATTGCTATTAACCGAAAATATTATCCCCGAACTACGCACGGCGGCACTAACGGCATCGCGCAACCTTAGCCTGCTGCGCAGCGCGTTAAAAGAGGCCTGGTATTCCGATGCCAAGGGCGCGCGCGGCGACTTCAGCTTTATTGATATCGACTTCTGGCATCTGTCGCAGGAACGCTTTCTTGAGCTTATTCGCGATCTTGAAAACGGCCTGAACGCAGACGAAAGGCTGAACCGGTGGCAAACGAATATCTGGCTGTTTACCCGCAGCTACTTTGATGACCATGTTTTTACCAACCCTTATGAGGGCGTCGATCTCAAACGCATCATGCTGGCGCGTAAAAAATATTTCACCAAATCGGCGGAGAAGCAGAGCGCGAAAGCCGCCAAAGCGAAAAAGCAGGAGGCTGCTGAATGAGTATTGTGAAGGACGACCATAGGGCCACGCTGCGCAGATGGCACAAAGATTTACAGGAAAAACGCGGCCTGCGTGCCAGCCTGCGGCGCAGCAAAACGGTCAATGAAGCCTGCCTGTCGGAAGGATTTCGTTCATTGCTGATGCAGACTCACACGTTATGGAAAGTCGAAGGGCAACAGTGGCGTTTTACCGCGCTGGCGATAACCGCGTCGCTGGCCGCACACGTTAAATCTATCGATGAACGGCAGAAATTTGCCACGCAGCTAGGCCAGACGACGGGCAATAACCAGGTCATGTCCGAACTGCGTTTTTCCCGGCTGTCTGCGGTAAAAACGCCTGATGAGCTACTACGTCAGCTACTCCGTGCCGTTCGGCTGCTTAACGGCGCGGTGAACTTTCCCTCACTGGCGGACGATGTCTTCCACTGGTGTCGTGAATACGACGAACTGCTTAATCATACCCGCCGCCAGCAGCGGCCGACTGAATTTATCCGTATCCGCTGGGCGCTGGAATATTACCAGGCCGGTGAAGCTAACAACGACGATTAGTAAGGGACTATCAGATGACCACATTTATTCAGCTGCATTTACTCACCGCTTATCCAGCCGCCAACCTGAACCGCGACGACACCGGTTCACCGAAAACTGTGGTGCTTGGCGGTGCGACGCGTCTGCGCGTTACTTCGCAAAGCCTGAAGCGCGCATGGCGGACCTCCGAACTTTTTGAACAGGCGCTGTCCGGAAATATCGGTATCCGTAGCGGACGTATTGCTCGTGAAGCGGCGAAGATCCTTATTGAAAAAGGTATTGATGAGAAAAAGACCATCGAGTGGGCGGCAAAAATTGCGGATTACTTAGGTAAGGCAAAAGCAGATAAAAAAGCAAAAGATCCGCTGACCAACACCGAGACCGAACAACTGGTGCATATCAGTCCGGCTGAGTTTGATGCGGTCATGGCCCTGACGCACCGTCTGGCGGAAGTAAAGCGTGCGCCAAACGAAGACGAGCTGGATTTATTGCGTCACGATCGTATGGCTGTCGATATTGCCATGTTTGGCCGCATGCTGGCCAATAAACCGGAATTCAATGTTGAAGCTGCCTGCCAGGTTGCGCACGCCTTCGGCGTTAGTGAAACGATTGTGGAAGATGACTTTTTTACCGCTGTTGATGATCTCCGGAAGACTTCGCTAGAGGATGCCGGTGCCGGACACCTCGGTGAAGCCGGATTTGGCTCGGCGCTGTTTTATACCTATATCTGCATCGACAAAGATCTGCTGGTGAAAAATCTGAACGGTAATGAGGAACTGGTGAACAAAACGCTACGTGCCTTTACTGAGGCAGCGCTGAAAGTCTCGCCAACCGGTAAGCAAAACAGCTTCGCCAGCCGCGCCTATGCGTCCTGGGCGCTGGCGGAAAAAGGCACCGATCAACCGCGTTCGCTGGCCGCGGCATTTTACAATCCGATCAACGGCACCAATCAGCTGGATGCTGCGGTAAAACGCATTACTGAACTGCGTGAAAATATGAATACCGTTTACGAACAGCAGACATCATGTGTCGATTTTGACGTTATGAAAAAGAAGGGAAGTATCAAAGACGTACTGGACTTTATCTGCGCGTAAGGGGCGGCTATGAGCCAATATTTGGTTTTTCAGCTACATGGGCCGATGGCCTCCTGGGGCGTTGATGCGCCCGGCGAAGTGCGCCATAGCCACGAGCTACCCTCGCGTTCGGCACTGCTAGGTTTCCTGGCAGCAGCACTGGGTATCCGGCGCGATGAAGAAGCTCGCTTGAACGCGTTCAATCAGCATTACTCTTTTCTGCTGTGCGCCAGTCAGGAACCGCGCTGGGCGCGAGACTATCACACGGTCCAGATGCCGAAAGAAGTGCGTAAAGCCCGTTATTTCTGTCGTCGTGAAGAGTTGAGCGATCCAGAACTGCTCAGCGCGCTGATCTCGCGGCGGGACTATTACACTGATGCCTGGTGGATGGTGGCGCTTACGCAAACGACGGATGCGCCTTATTCGCTGGAACAACTGCGGGATGCATTACAGCACCCTGTTTTTCCTCTGTATCTGGGGCGAAAAAGTCACCCGCTGGCTTTGCCACTTGCGCCGTTGTTGCTGGAGGGTGCCGCACCGGATGTGTTGAACGAGGCGTATCGACAGTATCGGGAAAAGTTCAACAAGATAAATATCCGACTAGCAGAACTGCAACCTGAGTGCTGGTGGGAAGGCGAGCATGTCGGTCTGAATGCTAATAAAGTCTTACGTCGTCGTGACAGCCCGATGAGCCGCAAGCACTGGACGTTTGGCGAGCGTACCGTTAATCAAGGGCCGCTGCTCATCAAGGAGGAACCGTGTACCTTGCAAAAATAACGCTGCATACCAGCCAGCTATTACCATCACAGCTATTACAACTGGTGGATCGCGGTGAATATGCGATGCACCAGTGGCTCTGGGAGTTATTTCCAGAAGGGCCGGAGCGGCAGTTTCTTTATCGCCGGGAGGAGCTTCAGGGGGCGTTTCGTTTCTTTGTTCTTTCCCTTGAGCCTCCCGCTGAAAGTGAGATTTTTGATATTCAGTATCGACCATTTGCACCAACGTTGATCGCAGGACAGACCCTGTGTTTTAGCCTGCGTGCTAACCCAACGATTTGTAAAGGCGGTAAACGTCACGATCTATTGATGGAGGCGAAGCGCCAGGTAAGGGGGCAGGTTAATGGCCCGGATATCTGGCTGCATCAGCAGCAGGCGGCGCAGGGCTGGCTGGCGCGTCAGGGGGAGCAAAATGGGTTTTCACTGCGTGAAGTGAATGTTGATGCCTATCGGCAACAGCAGGTTGTGCGGGTGAAATCGCGCCAGATGATCCAGTTCAGTAGCGTGGATTACTCCGGCGTGCTGGTGGTTAACGAACCCACGTTATTCCTGCAACGTTTGATTCAGGGATACGGGAAAAGCCGGGCGTTTGGCTGTGGGTTAATGTTGATTAAACCCGGAGATGACGAGTGACATTTGTTCCGCTAAGCCCAATCCCATTGAAAGACCGTACGTCGATGATTTTTCTCCAGTATGGCCAGGTAGACGTACTCGATGGCGCGTTTGTGTTGATCGATAAGACGGGGATACGTACTCATATTCCGGTTGGGTCTGTAGCTTGCATAATGCTGGAACCGGGAACGCGGGTTTCTCATGCGGCGGTACGCCTGGCATCGACGGTTGGTACGTTACTGGTATGGGTGGGGGAAGCGGGAGTACGCGTTTACTCTTCCGGCCAGCCCGGCGGGGCGCGTGCTGATAAACTTCTTTATCAGGCGAAGCTAGCGTTGGATGATGATTTACGTCTGAAAGTAGTGAGAAAAATGTATGAGCTGCGGTTTCGGGAACCCCCTCCAGCGCGACGTTCTGTTGAGCAACTGCGCGGTATTGAAGGGGCCCGCGTCCGTCAGACTTACTTGTTATTGGCTAAACAGTACGGCGTGAAGTGGCATGGGCGTAATTATGATCCTAAAGACTGGGAAAAGGGTGATGTAGTTAACCGGTGCATCAGCGCGGCGACTTCTTGTCTTTACGGAATATCAGAAGCAGCGGTGCTGGCGGCTGGCTACGCGCCTGCGATTGGTTTTATACATAGCGGCAAACCTCTTTCATTTGTTTATGACATCGCGGACATCATCAAATTTGAAGCCGTCGTTCCTAAGGCATTTGAAATTGCCGCTCGCGCACCGGCTGAACCCGATCGAGAAGTTAGACTGGCCTGCCGTGATATTTTCCGTAGTACTAAGCTGACTGGAAAACTCATTCCTTTGATTGAGGACGTGCTAGCTGCTGGTGAGATTGAGCCGCCTCAGCCAGCGCCAGATATGTTGCCGCCGGCGATACCAGAGCCACAGCGACTCGGCGACGGCGGGCATCGGGGGCATGGCTGATGAGTATGGTAGTTGTTGTTACGGAAAACGTGCCGCCGCGCCTGCGAGGACGGCTTGCCATATGGTTGTTAGAGATTAGGGCTGGCGTCTACGTCGGCGATGTTTCAAAACGTGTGCGGGAGATGATTTGGCAACAGATTACGCAATTAGGCGGCGCTGGAAATGTTGTTATGGCCTGGGCGACGAATACAGAGTCCGGTTTTGAGTTTCAAACTTGGGGAGAAAATCGACGTAGTCCGGTAGATTTGGACGGCCTGAGATTGGTTTCTTTCCTTCCCATTGAAAATCAGTAAGTTATAAGTTCTTTAATAAAAAGGAATTGTAGAACATAAGTTGGTAAATTGTTGCTCTCTGAAAATTGTAATAGAAAACAAATATATATATTTAGAGTGTTCCCCGCGCTAGCGGGGATAAACCGGTGATACCCTGGTTGTTTGGGCGCTTGATCGGGTGTTCCCCGCGCTAGCGGGGATAAACCTACCTTTCTCTCTTTCTGAACGACTATTCTGGCGTGTTCCCCGCGCTAGCGGGGATAAACCGAATTAGGCGAATGCGTTATCGGTACCGGTGACGTGTTCCCCGCGCTAGCGGGGATAAACCGTTGAGCACACAAGCCCTGACGGCAGCATGACGGTGTTCCCCGCGCTAGCGGGGATAAACCGGACCCTAACACGCTAGTGCGTTCGTTCATCCTGTGTTCCCCGCGCTAGCGGGGATAAACCGACAGAGTTCGCCATGATGATTAACGCCAAATAGTGTTCCCCGCGCTAGCGGGGATAAACCGCATGAGTAACGTAAAAATCTACACTGCCACTCGTGTTCCCCGCGCTAGCGGGGATAAACCGCTATCAACGCTTAGTTGTGTCTGCATGGTTCAGTGTTCCCCGCGCTAGCGGGGATAAACCTTATCTGGAATTCGCCGCCGTTGCCTTCGTTGCGTGTTCCCCGCGCTAGCGGGGATAAACCGCCATCGAGTACCGACATTAACGCTTCGCTGCCGTGTTCCCCGCGCTAGCGGGGATAAACCGAAAATACAAAATTGATAAACCGGGCTGCTGAGGTGTTCCCCGCGCTAGCGGGGATAAACCGCCTGACGAAGACTTCATTCGCCTCATGCAAGGGTGTTCCCCGCGCTAGCGGGGATAAACCGAACGTATTGGCAGCATCACCTAAGACAATCATGTGTTCCCCGCGCTAGCGGGGATAAACCGGGAAGAAAGTCGAATTGCCACGGCGTGAACATGTGTTCCCCGCGCTAGCGGGGATAAACCGACCATAGAACCAAAATCAACCTCAGGGTCAGCGTGTTCCCCGCGCTAGCGGGGATAAACCGAAAAGCATCTACGACATACGACGTGATAACCTGTGTTCCCCGCGCTAGCGGGGATAAACCGACAACGCACCGCGGCAGAACAGCGAAAAGTTAGTGTTCCCCGCGCTAGCGGGGATAAACCGCCACCGGTCTATATTTCAGCTGATTATGACATGTGTTCCCCGCGCTAGCGGGGATAAACCGACCACGAATGAAAATGTGGCCAGGAAAGCCGAGTGTTCCCCGCGCTAGCGGGGATAAACCGGTTGGCCAGGCATACGCAGCAAATGCCATTGCGGTGTTCCCCGCGCTAGCGGGGATAAACCGCATTCTCCGTGCTCACTGGCCCGTAACGACTGGTGTTCCCCGCGCTAGCGGGGATAAACCGGGTGCTTGCCTGGGTAAAACTGAACAGGCTTAGTGTTCCCCGCGCTAGCGGGGATAAACCGACCATTCTCATCATTCACGGCACGCAGTTAGTGTGTTCCCCGCGCTAGCGGGGATAAACCGCCGTTGATTTTTTCCGACGCTGGCTCAGTCTCGTGTTCCCCGCGCTAGCGGGGATAAACCGACTGCGTATGTGAAAATTTCGCCGCACCACTGGTGTTCCCCGCGCTAGCGGGGATAAACCGCGACCGCCAGCGGCGTTGTTAAACACGCCTGGGTGTTCCCCGCGCTAGCGGGGATAAACCGGTGATTCCAGCGTTAACCCGCAACAGTTCATGGTGTTCCCCGCGCTAGCGGGGATAAACCGCCTATAACCGACGAAGGCAAGCGCCGCGCACGGTGTTCCCCGCGCTAGCGGGGATAAACCGATAGTTTTGTGGGTGCTAACAGTATTCCGGGAGTGTTCCCCGCGCTAGCGGGGATAAACCGACAACGCAGCCAACTGAGATTCAGAAGGCAGCGTGTTCCCCGCGCTAGCGGGGATAAACCGCGATCCACTTTCTCACCGCAGAGCAAAAAGAAGTGTTCCCCGCGCTAGCGGGGATAAACCAGCTCCCGCTGGACGCTTCGACATGTTTGCGAATGTGTTCCCCGCGTCAGCGGGGGTTAACCGGTTTTTTCCCATACGCGCTCCGCATTCAGGGAATGTTCCCCGCGCCGCCATTCTTATTATCCTGTACTTTATTTTTTTACGTTATTATTTAGTGTGGCAAAGTCCAGTTCCAGTCAATACTTGCCAAAATTTTTGGCTCATGGGAACAGTGCGCCGTTTTTAACATAGCGCTTATACAGACGTTTTACCGATGCTGGGTTCTGAGCCCAAATCCAACCCGTCGTGCCAGACGCGCTGCCAGATATAAACCTGGTTGTCGGCGATGGACCGCGCGCTGGCAGCCAGTAGTAGAAACAACGGTATTAAAAAGCGAAAACGCATCATGGCGACAGTCCTTGTTGCCAGATTTTATCGTTAGTCTATTTTGAGGTAGGCTTCTTCTCCGCCTTCGCCAGCTCTTTCACCAGCGGCAGCATCACTTTCATCACATCGCGTCCGCGATGCTCAATCCGCCCCGGCAGCGCTTTATCAATATACTGCAGGTTATCCAACTGAAGGTTGTGCCAACTGGTGCCGTCCGGAAAGCTGCGTGATTTGCCCCGCTGCTGATAACCGTCTTTCTTGCCCAATGACCAGTTGGTCGCTTCCACCGACAGTACCGGGATCCCGGCGTTATCGAAAACGCTGGCGTCGTTACAGCAGCCGGTGCCTTTCGGGAAGTCCCGGTTCAGCCCTGGATTGATGAAGGCCGCGATGCCGTGGCTGCGGGCGATAAACAGCGCCCGGTCGCGGGTGAGCTTGCGCACCGACGCTGGCGTGCTGCGGCCGCTATTAAAGTACAGCTTATCGCCCACGACCAGATTATCGAGATTAATCACCAGCAGGGTGTTTTTCTTTTCCGCATCGCTCATGCGCTTAAGCAGATTCTGTGCCCCCAGCCGGCCTTCTTCTTCGCCGCTGGTGGCAACGAAGCGAATACCGTAACGGGTGGGAACGTTCTTTAACTGTTCAGCAAGTTCCAGCATGACGCCCAACCCCATCGCGTTATCGTCGATCCCCTGTAGGGTCAGGCCGCCGAGGTTATTTTCAACATCTTTATCGCTCTGCGGCGCGTAGGTATCCAGGTGCGCCATGATAATGATCTGCTGGCGAGATTGGCCTTCATGAGCGGCGATCACCGTACTGCCGGTGACGTTATGCCAGTTTTTACGCTGACTGCTATCGGTATAGACGTAGCGGGTATTGAAGCTGCGCACATCGCTCTGATAACCCATCTGGGCGAACTGCTGGCGGAGGTAATCGGCTGACAGCATCTCGGCCGGCGTACCGGTCATTCTTCCGGGAAAAAAGGTGGCGATATGACGAGCCTGGGCATTGGCGGTTTCGCCCGGGGCGCTGAATGCCGGGGCGGCGGAGAAGACAAATCCTGCGCCCAACGCCAGGGGGAGCAGGCGACGGCACAATGCGGAAAACATAGGGGATCCTTTAGCACTTAAAACAATTTCACCCGCGTAGTATGAAACTGTGACCGGGGTTAAACAATTTCAATCGCTCTTAAATGGTGGAAAAACCGCGTGTTAAGCACTTTTTGATATTTGCTTTCCCAGGTCGTTATTCTTTTGAGTAACAACTCATTCCATTTCGTAATTTCATTTGCTCTAAACCGCACCCTATAGTCGCTCTATTGCTGATTGTAAGAGAGTTGTTGCGCAGTGGAATACTTGCCGATATTTGCCGAAGTGAAAGACAGACCTGTGCTGGTGATCGGCGGCGGCGAGATAGCCGCGCGTAAGATTACGTTTTTGCTGCGCGCTGAAGCGAAGGTGCACATTGTCGCCGAAACGTTGATGCCGGAACTTGCCGAAAAGGTCGAGCGCGAGGAAATTCAGTGGCGGGCAACCGTTTTTGAAGAGCAGCAGCTTGATGACGTATTTCTGGTGATTGCCGCCACCGAAGATGACGAGCTGAACCAACGCGTTTACGTCGCGGCGAACGCGCGTTATCGGCTGGTCAACGTCGTGGATAATCAAGCGCTGTGCTCGTTTGTCTTTCCATCAATTGTCGATCGCTCTCCGCTGCTGGTGGCCATCTCTTCCAGCGGCAAAGCGCCGGTGCTGTCGCGGATTTTGCGCGAAAAAATCGAAGCCCTGCTGCCCACCAACCTGGGGCGGCTGGCTGAAACGGCGAGCTACTGGCGTCACCATATTAAAACCCATCTGAAAACCACCGCCGAACGCCGCCGCTTTTGGGAGCGCGTGTTTACCGGTCGTTTTGCCAGCCTGATGCTGGCGGGCAACAAAGCCGAAGCGGAAAAAGCGCTGGAAGATGAACTTCGGCAGCCGGAAAAGCGCCCCGGTGAAATTATTCTTGTCGGAGCAGGGCCGGGCGATGCCGGATTGCTGACTCTGCGCGGCCTGCAGGCCCTTCAGCAGGCGGACGTGGTGTTTTACGACAACCTGGTCACCCCGGAGGTGCGCGAACTGGTGCGCCGGGACGCGGAGACAATCTGCGTCGGTAAAAGCGCCTCCGGCATATCCGTACCGCAGCAGGAGATCAACCGTCTGCTGGTGGACGCAGCGAAAGAGGGCAAAACGGTGATTCGCCTGAAGGGCGGCGACCCGTTTATTTTTGGCCGCGGCGGCGAAGAGCTGCAGGCCGCGGCCGAAGCGGGCATTCCGTTTCAGGTCGTCCCGGGCGTGACGGCGGCGGCGGGCGCAACGGCCTATGCCGGAATTCCGTTGACGCATCGTGATTATGCCCAGAGCGCAACCTTTATTACTGGCCACTTCGGCGCGGAAAACTCGCCGCTCGACTGGGCGCGGCTGGCGCAAAGCGGCCAGACCCTGGCGATTTATATGGGCAGCCTGAAAGCGGCGGAAATCAGCGCGCAGCTGATTGCCAACGGCCGCGAGGGCGATACCCCGGTAGCGGTGATCTCGCGCGGCACCCGCGCCGATCAGCAAACGAAGACCGGCACATTACAACAGCTTGAAAGCCTGGCGAAAGACGCCCCGATGCCCGCCCTGATCGTGGTAGGAGACGTGGTGCAATTACATCAACAGCTCGCCTGGTATCAACACACCTCATCCTCAGAGGCCTTTAAGGCTTCTGTAGTAAATCTGGCTTAAGGAACGGTTATGGACCAAAAACGACTCACTCACCTGCGGCAACTGGAGGCGGAAAGCATCCATATCATTCGTGAGGTGGCCGCCGAATTCTCTAACCCGGTGATGATGTACTCCATCGGTAAAGACTCCAGCGTGATGCTGCATCTGGCGCGTAAAGCGTTTTATCCGGGCACCCTGCCGTTCCCGCTGCTGCACGTCGATACCGGCTGGAAATTCCGCGAAATGTATGAGTTCCGTGACCGTACCGCTAAAGCCTACGGCTGCGAGCTGCTGGTACATAAAAACCCGGAAGGGGTGGCGATGGGGATTAACCCGTTCGTTCACGGCAGCGCCAAGCATACCGATATCATGAAAACCGAAGGTCTCAAGCAGGCGCTGAACAAATACGGCTTCGATGCCGCGTTCGGCGGCGCGCGTCGCGATGAAGAGAAATCCCGCGCCAAAGAGCGTATTTACTCCTTCCGCGACCGCTTCCACCGCTGGGACCCGAAAAACCAGCGCCCGGAGCTATGGCACAACTATAACGGCCAGATTAACAAGGGCGAAAGCATCCGCGTCTTCCCGCTCTCCAACTGGACCGAGCTGGATATCTGGCAGTACATCTATCTGGAAAATATTGAAATTGTTCCACTGTACCTGGCGGCAGAACGTCCGGTGCTGGAGCGCGACGGGATGCTGATGATGATCGATGACGATCGCATCAATTTACAGCCCGGCGAGATGATCAAAAAACAAATGGTACGCTTTCGCACCCTCGGCTGCTGGCCGCTGACCGGCGCGGTGGAGTCCAACGCGCAAACGCTGCCGGAGATTATCGAAGAGATGCTGGTGTCGACCACCAGCGAACGACAGGGGCGCGTGATTGACCGCGACCAGGCAGGCTCCATGGAGCTGAAGAAACGTCAGGGTTATTTCTAAGGAGCCGCCATGAACACCACAATTGCACAACAAATTGCCAATGAAGGCGGCGTAGAAGCCTACCTGCACGCGCAGCAGCACAAAAGCTTGCTGCGCTTTCTGACCTGCGGCAGCGTCGATGACGGTAAAAGTACGCTGATTGGCCGGCTACTGCACGATACCCGCCAGATTTATGAAGATCAGCTCTCCTCGCTGCATAATGACAGCAAACGTCACGGCACGCAGGGCGAAAAACTCGATCTGGCGCTGCTGGTGGACGGTCTGCAGGCCGAGCGCGAGCAGGGGATTACCATCGACGTCGCCTACCGCTACTTCTCTACTGAGAAGCGCAAATTTATCATCGCCGACACCCCGGGGCACGAGCAGTACACCCGTAATATGGCGACCGGCGCGTCAACCTGCGACCTGGCGATCCTGCTGATCGACGCCCGCAAAGGCGTGCTCGATCAGACTCGCCGCCACAGCTTTATCTCAACGCTGCTGGGGATCAAACACCTGGTGGTGGCGGTGAACAAAATGGACCTCGTCGATTTTAGCGAAGAGACCTTTAACACTATTCGTGAAGCGTATCTGACCTTTGCTGAACAGCTGCCAGGCGATCTCGACATTCGCTTTGTCCCGCTCTCCGCGCTGGAAGGGGACAACGTCGCCAGCCAGAGCGATAAAATGCCGTGGTACAGCGGCCCGACGCTGCTGGAAGTGCTGGAAACCGTTGAGATTCAGCGCGTGGTGGAAAGCCAGCCGCTGCGCTTTCCGGTGCAGTACGTTAACCGCCCGAATCTCGACTTCCGCGGGTTTTCCGGGACGGTTGCCGCCGGCCGCGTGAGCGTAGGACAGCGTCTGAAAGTGCTGCCGTCGGGGGTGGAATCCACCGTGGCGCGCATCGTCACCTTTGACGGCGACCTGCCGGAAGCGGCGGCCGGGGAGGCGATCACGCTCGTGCTGAAGGATGAAATTGATATCAGCCGCGGCGACCTGCTGGTGGACGCGGCGGTCTCTCTACCTGCGGTACAAAGCGCCAGCGTTGATGTGGTATGGATGGCGGAGCAGGCGCTGGCGCCCGGCCAGAGCTACGACATTAAAATCGCCGGTAAGAAAACCCGCGCCCGCGTGGATGGCGTACGCTACCAGGTTGATATCAACAATCTGACCCAGCGCGAAGTAGAATCGCTGCCGCTCAACGGCATCGGACTGGTAGATCTGACTTTCGACGAGCCGCTGGTGCTGGATAAATACCAGGATAACCCGGTCACCGGGGGGCTTATCTTTATTGACCGTTTAACCAACGTTACCGTTGGCGCGGGCATGGTACGCGAGCCGAACGAACAGGCGCAGGCGGGCGCTTCCCAGTACAGCGCGTTTGAGCTTGAGCTGAATCAGCTTATTCGCAAGCACTTCCCGCACTGGGACGCTCGCGACCTGCTGGGAGGCAAGTAATGGCCCGGCATGACGAAAACGTCGTCTGGCATGCGCATCCTGTCACTCAGGAGCAGCGCGAACAGCATCACGGCCATCGCGGCGTGGTGCTGTGGTTCACCGGGCTTTCGGGCTCGGGGAAATCCACCGTTGCCGGCGCGCTGGAAGAGGCGCTGCATCGGCTCGGCGTGAGCACCTATTTGCTGGATGGCGATAACGTGCGTCACGGCCTGTGCAGCGATCTTGGCTTCAGCGACGACGACCGCAAAGAAAACATTCGCCGGGTGGGTGAAGTGGCGAAACTGATGGTGGATGCCGGACTGGTGGTATTGACCGCGTTTATCTCTCCGCATCGCGCAGAACGGCAGATGGTACGCGAGCGTTTAGGCGAAGGACGTTTTATCGAAGTCTTTGTCGATACGCCGCTGGCGATCTGCGAAGCGCGGGATCCGAAAGGCCTGTATAAGAAAGCGCGGGCCGGAGAGCTGCGCAACTTTACCGGAATAGATTCAGTGTATGAATCCCCGGAGCGCGCTGAAATTCACCTCGACGGTGAACAATTGGTAACAAATTTGGTGCACCAATTATTAGACCTGCTACGACAGAGCGATATTATCAGATCCTGAAACGGCAGCGGCATCATCACAGGATGCCGATCGCCAGGTCAACAGGATTCGATATGCGCAATACCCAGAACATCAGTATTATTCGTTCAGAACCGCCGCCGACAGTCAGCGACGAGACCACCTGGTCTCTGTCGGGCGCTGCCGTTGGCTTTATTTCATGGCTGCTGGCGCTGGGTATTCCCTTCCTGATCTATGGCAGTAATACGCTATTTGTCCTCCTCTATACCTGGCCGTTCTTTCTGGCATTAATGCCGGTTGCCGTCGTGGTTGGCATCGCGCTGCATTCGCTGATGGACGGAAAACTTCAATACAGCGTCTGCGCGACGATTTTGACCGTCGGACTGATGTTCGGTCTGCTGTTCCTCTGGCTACTGGGGTAGTCTTTTTACGAATGAATCTAGCCTGGGTATCAACGGTAAAAATGTGGTACAGTCCCCGCGTTACGCGGCGTCGTCCGCGCGCCAGAGTAGAGAACTCGGGCGAGTTATGGGATGATGATGCCGTTTTTCAGGGGGCAGGATGGGTAAACTAACGCTGCTGTTATTGGCTTTGCTGGTCTGGCTACAGTACTCGCTGTGGTTCGGCAAAAATGGCCTGCACGACTATAGCCGGGTTGATGACGATGTCTCCGCGCAGCAGGCAACTAACGCTAAATTAAAAGCACGCAACGATCAGCTGTTCGCCGAAATTGACGACCTCAACGGCGGTCAGGAAGCTATCGAAGAGCGCGCACGCAATGAACTCAGTATGACCCGCCCGGGCGAAACGTTTTATCGTCTGGTGCCGGATGCGTCAAAACGCAACCAGGCCGCGGGGCAACAGCAGAATAATCGATAAACAGGCCCAGGATTACAACATGGCAGCCACTTTTCCGGGCGTTTGCGCCGTGGTGCCGGCAGCCGGTTTTGGCCGCCGCATGCAAACGGAATGCCCTAAACAATATCTCTCAATCGGTAACAAAACGATTCTCGAGCACGCGGTCGCCGCGCTGCTGGCAAACCCGCGTATACGGCGGGTGGTCATCGCCGTCAGCCCGGGCGACGTGCGCTTTAGCCAACTGCCGTTGGCGAACCATCCTCAAATTACCGTCGTTGATGGCGGGACAGAACGCGCGGATTCCGTTCTCGCTGGCCTGAAGGTGCTTGGCGAGGCTGATTGGGTGCTGGTGCACGATGCCGCGCGCCCCTGCTTGCACCAGGATGACCTCAGCCGCCTGCTTCAATTATGCGAAACCAGCCGTACGGGCGGCATTCTGGCCGCTCCGGTTCGCGACACGATGAAGCGCGCGGAGCCGGGCAGGGCGGCTATCGCCCATACCGTTGAGCGTAATGATTTATGGCACGCGCTGACGCCGCAATTTTTCCCTCGCGAACTGCTTGTTGATTGCCTGACGCGGGCGCTTAATGAAGGCGCGACTATCACCGACGAAGCCTCGGCGCTGGAGTACTGCGGCTTCCATCCTGAACTGGTCGCCGGACGAGCTGATAATATAAAAGTGACGCGCCCGGAAGACCTGGCGCTGGCCGAATTTTACCTTACCCGTTCCCGACACCAGGAGAAGGCTTAATGCGAATTGGACACGGTTTTGACGTACACGCTTTTGGCGGTGAAGGCCCAATCATTATCGGCGGCGTGCGCGTGCCCTACGAGAAAGGGCTGCTGGCGCACTCCGACGGCGACGTCGCGCTGCATGCGCTGACCGATGCGCTGCTCGGCGCGGCGGCGCTGGGCGACATCGGCAAGCTGTTTCCGGATACCGATCCGGCCTTTAAGGGCGCCGACAGCCGCGAACTGCTGCGCGAAGCGTGGCGGCGGATTCAGGCGAAAGGCTATACCCTTGGCAACGTAGACGTCACCATCATCGCCCAGGCGCCGAAAATGCTGCCGCATATTCCCCAGATGCGCGTCTTTATCGCCGAAGATCTCGGTTGCCATATGGATGATGTGAACGTCAAAGCCACCACCACGGAAAAGCTGGGCTTTACCGGCCGCGGCGAAGGCATCGCCTGTGAAGCGGTGGCGCTGCTGCGTAAGGCGGAGAAATGATCGCTTTTGACGAACTCACCTACCTGCATGGAAAACCGCTGGGCCAGGGGCTGCTAAAAGCCAGTCCGGAGGACTTTTTGGTGGTGGAAGATCTCGGCTTTTCCCCCGATGGCGAAGGCGAGCATGTGCTGGTGAGAATTCTGAAAAACGGCTGCAATACCCGTTTTGTTGCTGACTCGCTGGCAAAATTCCTTAAAATTCATGCGCGTGAAGTGAGCTTTGCCGGGCAGAAGGACAAACACGCGGTGACTGAACAGTGGCTGTGCGCCAGAGTACCGGGCAAAGAGATGCCCGACCTGAGCAAATTTCAGCTCGAGGGTTGCCAGGTTCTGGAGTACGCGCGCCATAAGCGCAAGCTGCGCCTCGGGGCGCTGAAGGGGAACCAGTTTACTCTGGTACTGCGCGAAGTCAGCGCCCGCGACGATGTCGAAAAGCGTTTACAGGCGATCGTCGAGCATGGCGTGCCCAACTATTTCGGCGCCCAGCGCTTCGGTATCGGCGGCAGTAACCTGCAGGGGGCGCTGCGCTGGGCCGAGAGCGGCGCGCCGGTGCGCGATCGCAATAAACGCAGTTTTTGGTTGTCGGCGGCCCGCAGCGCATTGTTTAATCAACAGGTTGGTATTAGATTAAAAAAACCGGAATTTAATCAGGTTGTTGATGGCGATGCGCTACAATTAGCGGGGCGCGGAAGCTGGTTCGTTGCGGACTATGAAGAACTGACGGCACTCCAGGCGCGGGTAGATAACCGCGAGCTGATGATTACCGCTGCGCTTGTGGGCAGCGGCGACTGGGGAAGCCAACGGGGCGCGCTGGCCGCTGAACAGGCGGCAGTGGTCGAAGAGACGCAGCTACAGGCGCTGCTGGTGCGTGAAAAAGTAGAGGCCGCCCGCCGGGCGATGCTGCTTTATCCCCAGCAGATGAGCTGGAACTGGTGGGATGACGTTACCGTTGAACTGCGTTTCTGGCTGCCCGCAGGCAGCTTCGCCACCAGCGTAGTAAGGGAGCTTATCAATACAACGGGTGACTATGCGAATATTGCTGAGTAACGATGACGGGATTCATGCGCCGGGCATTCAGACCCTGGCAAAGGCCTTACGAGAATTCGCTGAGGTTCAGATAGTTGCACCCGATCGTAACCGCAGCGGAGCGTCGAATTCCCTGACGCTGGAATCTTCGCTACGTACTTTCACTTTTGATAACGGCGATATCGCCGTACAGATGGGCACCCCGACGGACTGTGTTTACCTCGGCGTGAACGCCCTGATGCGGCCGCGTCCGGATATTGTGGTCTCCGGCATTAACGCCGGCCCCAACCTCGGTGACGACGTCATCTATTCCGGCACCGTTGCCGCCGCGATGGAGGGCCGTCATCTCGGCTTTCCGGCGCTGGCCGTCTCGCTAAACGGCTATCAGCATTATGATACCGCCGCCGCGGTTACCTGCTCGATTCTGCGGGCTTTAAGCCGCGAGCCGCTGCGTACCGGACGCATTCTGAATATCAACGTGCCGGATCTGCCCCTTGAGCAGATTAAAGGTATCCGCGTGACCCGCTGCGGCAGCCGGCATCCTTCCGATCAGGTGATCCCGCAAAAAGATCCGCGCGGCAATACGCTGTACTGGATTGGACCTCCGGGCGAGAAGTACGACGCCGGGCCGGATACCGATTTTGCCGCCGTGGATGAAGGCTATGTGTCGGTCACTCCGCTACATGTCGATTTAACCGCCCACGGCGCACATGAGGTGGTGAGCGGCTGGCTGGATCGCGTTGGGGTTGATACGCAATGGTAAATAAACGTGTTGAAAGTCTTCTCAATCAGCTCCGCACGCAGGGCATTGTTGACGAGCGCGTGCTGAACGCGATCGCGCTGGTGCCGCGAGAAAAGTTTGTTGATGAAGCCTTTGAACATAAGGCGTGGGAAAACACGGCGCTGCCGATTGGCCAGGGGCAAACCATCTCGCAACCCTACATGGTGGCGCGGATGACCGAGCTTCTGACGCTAACGCCGGAGTCAAGGGTGCTGGAAATTGGCACCGGATCTGGCTATCAGACGGCGATCCTGGCGCATCTGGTGCATCACGTGTGCTCGGTTGAGCGCATTAAGAGTTTGCAGTGGCACGCGCGCCGTCGCCTTAAACAACTTGATTTACATAATGTTTCAACCCGTCACGGCGATGGATGGCAGGGTTGGCAGGCACGCGCGCCGTTCGACGCGATCATCGTTACCGCCGCGCCGCCGGAAATTCCGGCCGCGCTGCTGGCGCAGCTGGACGATGGCGGCGTACTGGTGCTGCCGGTAGGCGAAGAGCACCAGTTCCTGAAGCGAATCCGTCGGCGCGGCAACGAGTTTGTCATTGATACTGTCGAAGCCGTGCGCTTTGTACCCCTCGTGAAAGGGGAGTTGGCCTGAACCCGGATTATTCCAGGTTTTTTTGCCTGCATTTAGGCATAGGGTGGACGCATTTTTCGTGTCCTGGCCGGGCGCCGTCCGGTGAGCAAGATATTGGTAGTTAACATATTCCTGGGGGATAAATGAGCGCGGGAAGCCCAAAATTTACCTTAAGCCGCATTGCGGCTTTGTCACTGGTGTCACTCTGGCTGGCAGGCTGCAGCAGCTCCAACAATCCGCCTGCGCCGGTCAGCTCGGCTGGCGGGGCTTCGTCTTCCAGTACGAATTCCGGAATGCTGATCACGCCTCCGTCAAATAACGTTCCGCAGGCGCGCCCGGTACAAACGCAACCGGTGCAGACGCAGCCCGCTCAGATTCAGCCGATGGCCCAGGAGCCGGTGCAAACGGTAAACGGCAAAATTGTCTATAACCGTAAGTATGGGGATATTCCGAAAGGTAGCTATACCGGCGGCAGTACCTATACTGTTAAACGCGGCGACACGCTATTCTATATTGCGTGGGTCACCGGGAACGACTTCCGCGACCTGGCGCAGCGTAATAATATCCCGGCGCCGTACGGTCTGAACGTCGGTCAGACGCTGCAGGTTGGCAACGCGTCCGGCCAGCCAATCACCGGTGATAACCCTGTCGCCCAGGCCAGCGTGAAGGCCAGTAATGGCGGGATGTTAACCGCAAATTCTGCACAAAAATCCACCGCGGTGGTTGCGTCCCAACCAACTATTACGTATTCTGAATCTTCAGGTGAACAGAGTGCTAATAAGATGTTGCCGAATAACAAGCCTGCGACGACAACTGCCGTCGCGCCAGTTACGGCCCCAGCTGTCAGCACAACCCAATCGACTGCAAGCAGTACGTCAACCAGTTCGCCGATCTCTTCATGGCGCTGGCCGACTGATGGCAAGGTTATCGAGAACTTTAGTGGTGCCGAAGGCGGCAATAAAGGTATTGATATCGCAGGCAGTAAAGGACAGGCTATTGTCGCGACCGCAGATGGGCGCGTCGTCTATGCCGGTAACGCACTGCGCGGTTACGGTAATCTTATTATCATCAAACACAACGATGATTACCTGAGCGCCTACGCACATAACGATACGATGCTCGTAAAAGAGCAACAAGATATCAAGGCGGGGCAGAAAATCGCTACCATGGGTAGCACAGGTACTAGCTCTACACGTTTGCATTTTGAAATTCGTTACAAGGGGAAATCCGTCAACCCGCTGCAGTATTTACCGCAGCGATAATTTGGCAAAGTACGGATAAGCTCAGTATCGCTAACAAAGGCGCCAGGGCGGCCGCGATGCCTTCTTCACCGGGGCAGAAAAGGTTATCGTCCTGGCGTCTTTTGAGTGATGTTTAGCGAAGGTGCTTTGCTTAGGGATCACGGGTAGGAGCCATCTTTATGAGTCAGAATACGCTGAAAGTTCATGATTTAAATGAAGACGCGGAATTTGATGAGAACGGAGTCGAGGTTTTTGATGAGAAAGCCTTAGTTGAAGAGGAACCCAGTGATAGCGATCTGGCTGAGGAAGAGCTTCTTTCGCAGGGAGCAACCCAACGGGTGCTCGATGCGACGCAGCTTTATCTTGGAGAGATTGGTTATTCCCCGCTGCTGACGGCCGAAGAAGAGGTTTATTTTGCGCGTCGCGCGCTGCGTGGTGACGTTGCGTCACGCCGCCGGATGATCGAAAGCAACCTGCGTCTGGTCGTCAAGATAGCCCGCCGTTACGGCAATCGCGGTCTGGCTCTGCTGGATCTGATTGAAGAAGGTAACCTGGGGCTGATTCGCGCAGTTGAGAAGTTTGACCCGGAACGTGGGTTCCGTTTTTCGACTTACGCGACCTGGTGGATTCGTCAAACGATTGAACGGGCGATCATGAACCAAACCCGAACGATCCGTTTACCGATCCATATCGTCAAAGAGCTGAACGTCTATCTGCGTACCGCACGCGAGTTGTCCCATAAGCTGGACCACGAGCCAAGCGCGGAAGAGATAGCCGAACAGCTGGATAAGCCAGTTGATGACGTGAGCCGGATGCTGCGTCTGAACGAGCGCATTACCTCGGTGGATACCCCACTGGGCGGCGACTCGGAAAAAGCGCTGCTGGATATTCTGGCCGATGAAAAAGACAACGGCCCGGAAGACACCACGCAGGACGATGATATGAAACAAAGCATCGTCAAATGGCTGTTCGAACTGAACGCCAAGCAGCGTGAAGTGCTGGCTCGTCGCTTTGGCCTGCTGGGCTATGAAGCCGCGACGCTTGAGGATGTGGGCCGCGAAATTGGCCTGACCCGCGAACGCGTGCGCCAGATCCAGGTAGAAGGCCTCCGCCGCCTGCGGGAGATTCTGCAAAGCCAGGGGCTGAATATCGAAGCGTTGTTCCGCGAGTAAGATACCTTTCTTAAAAAAGGCTCAATCGTTTGATTGGGCCTTTTTCTTTTTTGTGTCTCCGCCGCTTATGCGAGCGCCGTCTCGTGGAGGTGCAGCCAGATGATTTTCTCTTCCTGCAGACGGAAAAGAACCGTTGACCAGCGTGCGGTGTCCGCTTTGCCGGGTAAAGCGTGGGTTTCCCGATAGAGCACCGCTGCGCAATCGTGCCATTCGGCAAGTATGGCGGTATTGTCGATGACAATCTTCAAGCCCGGGCGGCTGGCGCGAGCTCCGTGAAAAAAAGCGCTGACCGACTGATGGTCCATGCGCATACCGTTTATCGGGATCATGCTAAATTCCGGGCTAAAGCGATGCAGCAGCGCTTCGGCGCTCCCTTCCCCCTGATTCAGCCAGTGTTCTATAGCCACGTGGGCCGCAATAACTTCCGCAATATAGCGATTCATTTGTTCTCCATTTTACCGTGCAGGCGCATGATTAACGCCCGGTTATCGAATTTAAGGCAGCCCAGCAGCGGCACCAGGGTCAAAACGGCGGCGGCGATAAATACGCCGCGCCACGCCAGCGGGGTGGGCCAGTAAAGTAAAAAAGCGCTCAGTAAGGCTGCCAGTAGCGCAGATCCTATCAGGAAACTGAGCTGGCGATTGAGGTTCCACAGCGCGCTGGCGTCCGGCATATCGGGGTTCGCCACGTTAAGAAACGCGCTGCTCTGGGCCGTACTGCTGCACAGGCTGCCGCCTGCGCCCATCAGGATAAACGCCGCGATCAGCGCGCTGCTGGCGGTATGCGCATTGACGCCAGCCAGGATGAGTATTCCGGCAGCCTGAAGAAGGCAGCCCAGCGCAATCAGGGGGCGGGGGCCGAGACGATTGAAATAGCGGCCGGTCGTCGCGATCGCCACAAACGAGGCCAGCGACCACGGAAGCATCAGGGAGCCGATGGCGGAGGGCGCCATCCCCGTCACGCTTTGCAAATAAAACATCCCGACGACATTGATGCCAATAAAGGTCCCCGGCACGCAGAGATAGACCAGCATAGAAAAGCGCAGCAGCGGGTCGCGCAGTAACGAGAGATGTAAAAAGCCGCCCGACCGCGCGACGCTCTTCTCATCCCTGAGCCACAGCGCGGCCAGCCCGAAAGTCAGCAGCGCTATCGGCAGGCTGGCAAAGAAAACCCAGCGCCAGCTCAGCGATTGCACCAGCGCTCCGCCGAGCGCCGGAGAGCACGCCGGCGCCAGCAGCCCAACCAGCATCACCGCGGCGGAAAGTTTCGCCCGTTCGTGAGGCTTG
The DNA here is from genome assembly GCF_002556465.1 of Klebsiella sp. MBT K-1. Classification (NCBI taxonomy): domain Bacteria; kingdom Pseudomonadati; phylum Pseudomonadota; class Gammaproteobacteria; order Enterobacterales; family Enterobacteriaceae; genus Klebsiella; species Klebsiella sp. MBT K-1. Next base: position 80,220 of record NZ_PDEL01000008.1, read on the forward strand.
AACTGTTGCCAGGTTAACGCCTGTCCTAGTGGAATCATTAGCCCGCCGCCCATCCCCTGCAGGGCGCGCCACATGACGAGGCTTATCAACGAGTCGGCCATCCCGGCAGCCAGCGCCCCGAGGCTAAACAAGCTAAGCGAAAGCAGGAATACCCGCCGGGCCCCAAACTGCTGGCTGAGCCAGGCGCTAAACGGCAGCACCAGGGTGAGCCCGGCAATATAGCCATTGCTGACCCACGCCAGCTCGCCCACCGACGCGTGTAGCGTCCGGCCCATCGCCGGAAAGGCGACGCTGGCGATAAACATATTGATTAAGTCGAGAAAGAAACCCAGCAGAAAAACGGTTGCGACCTTGCTGCGATACGTCATTGATGAAATCCCCCGTGAAGGCCGCTACTGTAAACCTCAATATCAGGGCGAATAAACACGACATTCGCAGATATACTGTCGGAAATTTTTTGACAATGGGCGGCGCGATGCTGAACCTGCAGCGGATGAACATGTTTGTGGCGGTAGTCGATAGCGGGAGTTTTACCGCAGCGGCGGCGGCTCTGGGGCAGACCAAGGCGGTGGTGAGTTTCAACGTCCGCCAGCTGGAGAACGAACTGGGGGTCACGCTGCTATTGCGATCGACCCGTCGCCTGACGCTTACCGAAGCCGGTTCGCTGTTCTATCATCGCGGGGTCGCGCTGCTGAAAGCGGCGGAAAACCTGCAGGACGACGTCCGGGGCAGCCACGTGGGGTTGAGCGGCGAGCTGCGGATCACGACGACGCCTGAATATGGCGCGCAGGTGATTATTCCGGCGCTGGCGGAGTTCAGCCTGCGGCATCCTGCGCTCCGCGTACGCCATGTTTCCTCTTCTCACCACGCGGATTTAATCTCCGAGCGGTTTGACGTGGCGATTCGTCTCGGCACGCTGGCGGATTCGCGCTACCGCGCGGCGCTGATATCGTGCTTTGCCATCGTCCCGGTTGCAGCCCCGTCATGGCTGGCGCAGCATCCTGTGAAGACGCTTGAAGATCTGGCGCAATCGGCGTGGATTATTCATGAACGTCTGACCGCGCCGCTCCGCTGGCAGCTTAGCGGGCCCCATGACGAGAGCATTGCCTTCGAGATTAAACCGGCGCCGCGGCTGTCGGCGGATAGCGCCAGCGCGCTGATGGCTTTTGCGCTGGCGGGCAGCGGCATCGCGCTGCTACCCGAGTGGCTGGTGGCCGCTGCGCTGGCGGACGGCACACTGGCGAAGGTGATGCCGGAGTTTAGCTTTCCGCCCCAGGGGGTATATGCGGTTTACCCGGACGCGCAGCATATCCCTGCCAGAGTGCGGGCGTTTATTGATTTTTTACGCGAACGCGTGGGTTAACGCTGCTGTTCTTGCGCCATCAGCTTGTGGATGATTTGCGAAAACTGCTGGCGCTCCTCATCGCTCAGCCGACCTAAAAACTCTTCGTCGACGGCGTGACCCAGCGGCATTGAGCTTGCCAGTAGCGCTTCGCCTTCTGCGGTTAAATAGACAAACCGACGGCGTTTGTCCGCCGGGTCGTGTTCGCGACGAACCAAACCGCGGCTCTCCATTCGGCTCAGCATCTCCGCCAGCGTCGCTTTGGTGCTGACCGCCGCTTCCGTTAACGTCACCTGTTCAATGCCGGGATGCTCGGCAATGGAACGCATCACCGCATACTGCGGTTTGGTGAGGTCCGGCAGCTCAAGCTGCCAGCGGGCGGTGTGCTGCTGAAAAAGCTGGCGCAGCAGGTGGAACGCCTCGTTTTTTAACTCCATGACCACTCCATAAAAAAACCGTCGGTTCTATGATAGCCGTTCGGAGGGCGTTTGAGCATTTTTCCTGTTTTGATGAAAAATGCGGCCGTGTACGAACGAACTTGCAAGAAAAGCGTATCAAGCGTAGCTTTAATAAAAATGTTCGTACACGAACGATTTGCGAGGCGATGATGAAGCTAATAGTCGGGATGACCGGAGCGACGGGCGCTCCGCTGGGGGTTGCGCTACTGAAAGCGCTTCGTGAGATGCCGGAAGTGGAAACGCATCTGGTGATGTCAAAGTGGGCCAAAACCACCATTGAACTGGAAACGCCGTACAGCGCCCGTGACGTGGCGGCGCTGGCCGATTTCTCGCATAGCCCGGCGGATCAGGCCGCCATCATCTCATCAGGTTCATTTCGTACCGACGGCATGATCGTTATCCCCTGCAGTATGAAAACGCTGGCCGGTATCCGTGCCGGTTATGCCGAAGGGCTGGTTGGGCGGGCCGCGGACGTGGTGCTGAAAGAGGGGCGTAAGCTGGTGCTGGTACCGCGCGAAATGCCGTTAAGCACTATCCATCTGGAAAACATGCTGGCTCTGTCGCGCATGGGCGTAGCGATGGTGCCGCCCATGCCCGCCTATTACAACCATCCCAAAACCATTGAGGACGTCACTGACCACGTTGTCACGCGGGTGCTGGATCAGTTCGGCCTGGAGTATCACAAAGCGCGCCGCTGGAGCGGGTTACGGGCGGTAGAGAGTATTTCACAGGAGAATGAATAATGGCTTTTGATGATTTGCGCAGCTTTTTGCAGGCGCTGGACGACCAAGGGCAACTGCTGAAAATTAGCGAAGAAGTGAACGCGGAGCCGGATCTTGCCGCGGCGGCAAACGCCACCGGGCGCATCGGCGATGGCGCTCCCGCGCTGTGGTTTGACAATATTCGCGGTTTTACCGATGCGCGCGTGGCAATGAACACCATCGGCTCCTGGCAGAACCACGCTATCTCGCTGGGTCTGCCGCCGAATACGCCGGTGAAAAATCAGATCGACGAATTTATTCGTCGCTGGGATAAATTCCCGGTGACGCCGGAGCGGCGGGCAAACCCGGCGTGGGCGGAAAATACCGTCGACGGCGAGGCGATTAATCTGTTCGATATTCTGCCCCTGTTCCGTCTCAACGACGGCGACGGCGGCTTTTATCTCGACAAAGCCTGCGTGGTCTCTCGCGATCCTCTCGACCCGGACAATTTTGGCAAGCAAAACGTCGGCATTTACCGTATGGAGGTGAAGGGTAAACGTAAGCTCGGCCTGCAGCCGGTACCGATGCATGATATCGCTCTGCATCTGCACAAAGCGGAAGAGCGTGGTGAAGATCTGCCGATCGCCATTACCCTGGGAAACGATCCGATTATTACCCTGATGGGCGCTACGCCGCTGAAATACGATCAGTCGGAATATGAGATGGCCGGCGCGCTGCGCGAAAGTCCGTATCCTATCGCCACCGCGCCGCTGACCGGCTTTGACGTGCCGTGGGGCTCAGAGGTGATCCTCGAAGGGGTGATTGAAAGCCGCAGGCGCGAAATCGAAGGCCCGTTCGGCGAATTTACCGGCCACTACTCCGGCGGCCGTAATATGACGGTGGTACGAATCGATAAAGTCTCTTACCGCAGCAAACCGATCTTCGAGTCTCTCTATCTCGGCATGCCGTGGACCGAGATCGACTATCTGATGGGCCCGGCCACCTGCGTGCCGCTGTATCAGCAGCTGAAGGCCGAGTTCCCCGAGGTACAGGCCGTCAACGCGATGTACACCCACGGTCTGTTGGCGATTATCTCCACCAAAAAACGCTACGGCGGCTTTGCCCGTGCGGTAGGCCTGCGGGCGATGACTACGCCGCATGGTCTGGGCTACGTGAAGATGGTGATCATGGTTGATGAGGACGTCGACCCGTTCAACCTGCCGCAGGTGATGTGGGCGCTGTCGTCGAAGGTCAACCCGGCCGGGGACCTGGTGCAGCTGCCGAATATGTCGGTACTGGAGCTCGATCCAGGCTCCAGCCCGGCGGGGATCACCGACAAACTGATTATCGACGCCACCACCCCGGTTGCGCCGGACCTTCGCGGCCACTACAGCCAGCCGGTACAGGATCTCCCTGAAACGAAAGCCTGGGCTGAAAAATTGACCGCCATGCTGGCTAACCGTAAATAAGGAGAAAAAGATGATTTGTCCACGCTGCGCCGATGAACATATTGAAGTGCTGGCAACATCGCCGGTAAAAGATGTCTGGACGGTATTTCAGTGCCAGCACTGTTTCTACACTTGGCGGAATACTGAACCGCTACGCCGCACCAGCCGCGAACATTATCCTGAAGCGTTCCGCATGACCCAGAAGGATATTGATGACGCGCCGATGGTGCCGCATATTCCGCCGCTGCTGGCGGAGGATAAACGATAAAATAAACGGGCCCGCTCAGTCGGGCCTTTTTTATATTTAATGAATCAATGAGAAATCTGTAGCCATTAAATTTTTAAATATGAAAAAAGGTTAATAGAGCAGATACGTTTGCGAGCCATCTTCCAGTTTATAATAAAATCAACGGGTTTGATAAATTATCGATAAGCTTCGCGGCCGGGAAAATATAGAATAGCGGCGGGTGCTTGAGGCTATCTGGCTTTGAGCATTGACAAGGATTCAGATAGACGAAAGCCCCAGGAGATATTTCTATCAACTGAGGCTGACGAATGAACCTGAACAATTCAGATGTTAGTCTCTTCTTTGCAGGGAGGCAAGACATGCTAACAAAATATGCCCTTGTGGCAATCGTCGTACTGTGTATTACGGTACTGGGATTTACGCTTTTGGTGCGCAGCTCGCTATGCGAACTCAGTATTAAAGAGCGTAGTATGGAGTTTAAAGCTGTTCTCGCTTACGAATCGAAGAAATAGCATCAGCGCGGGGGCGACCCCGCGTATTGGTTGTCAGGATGCATTCTCTCGCACCCATTTTGCATTTGTTAAAACGGCAGCACCGCAGGGCGCTGCCGTTTTTCACGTTAAACGAGAACTACACCAGGCTCTTCAGGCGATAGATCCACTCCAGCGCCTGGCGCGGAGTCAGCGAATCCGGATCGAGATTCTCCAGCGCTTCAACCGCGGGCGAGGTCTCTTCCGGCGCGGAAAGCAGCGACATCTGGGTACCGTCCACCTGCGTGGCGGCAGCGCTCGGCGCGATGCTTTCCAGCTCGCGCAGCTTCTGCCGCGCGCGCTTGATCACCTCTTTCGGCACCCCGGCCAGCGCGGCAACCGCCAGGCCGTAGCTCTTACTGGCCGCGCCATCCTGCACGCTGTGCATAAAGGCGATGGTATCGCCGTGCTCCAGGGCATCAAGATGGACGTTGGCCACGCCTTCCATTTTCTCCGGCAGTTGGGTCAGCTCGAAGTAGTGGGTGGCAAACAGGGTCAGGGCTTTGATCTTATTCGCCAGATTTTCCGCGCAGGCCCACGCCAGCGACAGGCCATCGTAGGTCGAGGTGCCGCGGCCAATTTCATCCATCAGCACCAGGCTATGCTCGGTGGCGTTATGCAGAATATTAGCGGTTTCGGTCATCTCTACCATAAAGGTTGAGCGGCCGCTGGCCAGGTCATCCGCCGCGCCGACGCGGGTGAAAATACGATCGATAGGGCCGATGTCGACTTTTTCCGCCGGAACGTAGCTGCCGATATACGCCAGCAGGGCGATCAGCGCGGTTTGGCGCATATAGGTACTTTTACCGCCCATATTCGGACCGGTGATAATCAGCATTCTCCGCTGCGGGGCGAGATGCAGCGGGTTGGCGATAAACGGCTCTTTCAGCACCTGCTCAACCACCGGATGGCGGCCTTCGCTAATCCGAATGCCCGGCTTATCGCTAAAGGTCGGACAGCAGTAGTTGAGGGTCTCCGCGCGCTCGGCGAGGTTCACCAGCACATCGAGCTCCGCCAGCGCGCTGGCGCTCTGCTGCAGGTCGCCAAGATGCGGCAGCAGCATATCGAAAAGCTCATCGTACAACTGCTTTTCCAGCGCCAGCGCTTTCCCTTTGGAGGTCAGGACTTTGTCTTCATACTCCTTCAGCTCAGGAATAATATAGCGCTCGGCGTTTTTGAGGGTCTGGCGACGGACGTAGTGGATCGGCGCGTGCTGGCTCTGACCACGGCTAATCTGGATGTAGTAGCCGTGGACGGCGTTGTAGCCCACCTTCAGCGTATCCAGCCCCAGACGCTCGCGCTCGCGAACTTCCAGTCTGTCGAGGTAATCGGTAGCGCCATCGGCCAGGCCGCGCCACTCATCGAGTTCCGCGTGATAGCCGGGGGCGATAACCCCGCCGTCGCGAACCAATACCGGCGGCGCATCGATAATCGCCCGCTCCAGCAGTTCGCGCAGTTCGCTAAATTCCCCCATCTTTTCCCGGAGCCGCTGCACCGGCGCGCAGTCGACGTCGGCCAGCATGGCGCGCAGCGCCGGCAGCTGCTGGAAAGCGTGACGCATACGCGCTAAATCGCGAGGGCGGGCGGTGCGCAGCGCCAGGCGCGCCAGAATACGTTCGAGGTCGCCGACCTGACGCAGCACCGGCTGCAGCTCGGGGTAATGTTCCTGCAGCGCGCCGATGGTCTGCTGGCGCTCTACCAGCACGGTGGTGTCGCGCGCCGGCATATGCAGCCAGCGCTTCAGCATACGGCTGCCCATCGGGGTGACGGTGCAGTCGAGCACCGAGGCCAGCGTATTTTCAAAGCCGCCGGCCAGGTTCTGGGTTATCTCCAGATTGCGACGCGTGGCCGCATCCATAATGATGCTGTCCTGCTGACGCTCCATCGTGATGGAGCGGATATGCGGCAATGACGTGCGCTGGGTGTCTTTGACGTACTGCAGCAGGCAGCCGGCGGCGCACAGGCCGCGCGGGGCGTTTTCAACGCCGAAACCAACCAAATCGCGCGTGCCGAATTGGAGATTGAGCTGCTGGCGCGCGGTGTCGATTTCAAATTCCCACAGCGGACGACGGCGCAGGCCGCGGCGCCCCTCAATAAGCGACGACTCGGCAAAATCCTCCGCATACAGCAGCTCGGCGGGGTTGGTGCGCTGGAGCTCGGCGGCCATCGTTTCGCGGTCGGCGGGCTCGCTCAGGCGAAAACGTCCGGAGCTGATATCAAGGGTGGCGTAGCCAAAACCTTTGCCGTCCTGCCAGATGGCGGCCAGCAGATTGTCCTGGCGTTCCTGCAGCAGCGCTTCATCGCTGATAGTGCCGGGCGTCACAATACGGACGACTTTGCGTTCCACCGGCCCTTTGGTGGTTGCCGGATCGCCAATCTGTTCGCAAATGGCCACCGACTCGCCCTGATTAACCAGTTTGGCCAGATAGTTCTCCACCGCGTGGTGCGGGATCCCGGCCATCGGAATCGGTTCGCCCGCGGAAGCGCCGCGCTTCGTCAGCGAGATATCCAGCAGCTGCGACGCGCGTTTCGCATCGTCGTAGAATAGTTCGTAGAAATCACCCATCCGGTAAAACAGCAGAATCTCCGGATGCTGGGCTTTCAGCTTGAGATACTGCTGCATCATGGGGGTGTGGGCGTCGAGATTCTCTAATGTACTCATCTGTTTTTGATGTCCATTTTCTTACGTTTTAACGCGTTAGCGGAGTTTATTGTTTTCATGACGTCGCGCTATTGCTCATCGGTTCCCGTGACATTGTGCATTTCTTTTCATTGACTCATAGGCCGCATGATAACGGAGTCTTCAGGTCAGGAAAACAAGAAGGCGCGACGGGCCCATGAATCGACTTCCCCCTCCTCTTAGCCGCTGCGTAATGCCCATTGCTCGGGCTGCTTTTGACTATCCTTATATCAGGAAAAGCTATTTGTTAATAAATTGTGATCTATGTTACAATTATTTTGCTATGAATATCTGCCCACTATCATTTATTAATTACCTGACGCAATTTGTTTTTAGGATATATCTCAGCGCTCTGCGAGTTAATTTCCTATGGTGGCATTGTTCGCGAGGTTAAATCTTTTTTTAATTCCTCTGTAAATGTATCTCTTTTTACCTAAAAAATGATTTGTTAGTATTTTTGTCGACCAGGGGATCTGGCTTTAATTAAATTATTAATATTAATTAATAGTCTAATTATTGAAACGGATTTTTCGGTGATGCGGAGGGCTGGAAATTGTTGGGTGAATAGACTTCGGCAATTTTATAGCTCCTTACTCTTTTAGGATAAAAATTTATAACGCAGGAATTTTCTATGAAACTGAATAAAGTTGCTATGGCTGTGGCATTAACTGCTGCTCTCGGCTCAATGTCTGCACTGGCTGATACCACGAATGGCCAGATTGAGCTTCAGGGTGAGCTGGTGAATACCGCTTGTGGTTTAGCTCCGTCGTCCAGCCCGGTAACCGTTGATTTTGGTCAGGTTCCAGTTTCCCTGCTGCAAGGCGGTGGTCAGGCAACTGAAACCAAAAACATCGAGCTGCAGTATTGCGATACCACTATCGCCAGCAGCGCCGTTGTTTCCTATACCCCGACTTCGGTTAACCCGAACGATCCTACTCTGGCTGCATTTACTTCTGGTACTGCATCCGGTGCAGGTATCGGCCTGAAAGACAGCGCTAGCCAGACTGTAACCTGGGGCGCGCAGACCACTCCGGTCACCCTGGTTGATGGTACTAACACCATTCCTTTCGTGGCGTTCCTGAAAGCGGAAGCGGCAGCGAGCGGTTCTACCACTACCGTAACCGCAGGTGCATTCCAGTCAACGATCAATTTCACCATCGATTATCAGTAATCGATTTTGAATTATCGCTCGCGGGGAGAGATCTCTCCCCGCGATATTGGAGTAGGTGCCAGATAATATGGAATTCTGAGTATGGTTAAGGATACAGAGAAAAAGAGACTGATGGCGTTATTGGTATCGGGATTACTCTTTTCCGGACATGCTTCGAGTACTAGTTTTACGCCTGGCCAGCTGGCGCTTTCGGGGGAGTTGGTGGCTGCCGCATGCGATATTGACCCTAATTCGCGGGAGCTATGGGTAGATTTCGGTAACATTTCCGCTCGCGATATTAATAGCGATCAAGAAGGTAAGCTGATCCGGCCTTTTTTAGTGCGCTTAATTGGCTGCGCCTCTTTCGGCAGCGTAAATCAATCAACGCCAGGGGCTTATGCCACCATTACGTTTACCGGCAATGCTTCATCGCAGGACCCGACAGTATTAATTCCGGATGGTGAAGGAAAGGGATTTGGTATCCAGATTCGCGATCGCCATGGGGAAATTTTAACGTTTGGAGAACCCTCATCGGGATATCTCCTGAGTGATGAGAATAATACGCTGAAATTTACCGCTACGCTGGTGCCGGTTCAGCAGCATATTAAGGCCGGGGATTTTTACGCCGTCACTCGTTTTTTTATGGATTACAACTAGAAACAAGCCAGCGATTGCTGTTGGAGCTTGTTTGTCGCGCACGATATTTTACTGAATGATTCGGGATGAATAGTCATGTCAGCAGAACAAAAAATAAAAATAATCCTCTCTCAGATGCTTTTTTTCTGCTGTACCTCTATGGCTTACGCCTCAACCGACGTGGAATTTAATACCGACGTACTGGATGCGGCCGATCGCGACAATATCGATTTAACCCGTTTCGCCACCGACAACTATGTCCCGCCGGGCGAGTACTTATTAGATATTAAAATAAATGGCCAGGCGGTCGGGCAGCAAAAGGTTCGCTATCTGGCTTCTAAAGATCAGAAGCATACCCAGGCCTGCATTAACGGCGAAATTCTTGCCAGATTGGCTTTGAAAGAGGACGCGCAGCAAAAGGTCGCACAGCCGTTTGCCGACTGCTATGACCTGCTGAGCCTTCCTGGCGCCACCCTCAGTAACTACGCCGGGGTGCTGGACATCACCGTCCCGCAGGCGTGGATGAAATACAACGATCCGAACTGGACGCCGCCGGAGCGCTGGGACCAGGGGATCGGCGGATTTTTGCTCGACTATAGCCTGACCGGGCAATATACCCGCCAGCTGGATATGCATGAAGATTACAGCACCCTGAGCGGATACGGTCAGACCGGGGTCAACCTCGGCGGCTGGCGCCTGCGCGGCGAATATCAGACCAGTTATTACAGCGCGACGCATCAATTTGATTTCGATATGAATCAGATCTACGCCTACCGCCCGCTGCCGATGATGGCGGCAAAGCTGACGGCGGGGGAGATCTATCTTGATTCTCAGGTCTTCGACACCGTGCGCTTTACCGGGCTTAATCTCGCCAGCGATGAGCGTCAGCTGCCGCCAAACCTGCAGGGGTATGCGCCGGAAATTCGCGGTCTGGCCAAGACCAACGCCAAAGTGACGGTGAAGCAGAGCGGACGCATCATTTATGAAACGACGGTGCCCGCCGGGCCGTTTAATATTCAGGATTTACGCAGCTCGGTGCGCGGTACGCTGGATGTGCAGGTGGAAGAACAGGATGGCTCAATTTCGACTTTCCAGGTTAACACCGCCAATATTCCTTATCTTACGCGTCCCGGCTACGTGCGCTACAACGTGGCGATCGGCGCGCCGTCCCGCTATAGCCATAAAATTCAGGGACCCGGTTTCGCTTCCGGCGATTTCTCCTGGGGGATCACCAACGCCTGGTCGCTGTACGGCGGTTTACAAAGCGCAGGGGCCGAATATACCGCGGTCTCCGCCGGTATTGGCCGCGATCTCAGCGTACTTGGCGCCCTCTCGCTGGACGCTACGGAATCCTACAGTCAGCAGTCAAACCAGAAGCGGCTTAAAGGGACCTCGTTTAAGCTGAGCTATGCGAAAACGTTCGACGAATATAATAGTTCCATTACCTTCGCCGGATATCGCTTCTCGCAGGAGGACTTCCGCTCTTTCTCGCAATATCTCAACGAGCGCTATGAGGGTTACGACAGCCTTGGGCGTGAAAAAGAAGTTTATACCATCACCGGCAATAAAACGTTCTGGGCCGATGAGCCTGGTAAAGCGACCACGGTATTTTTGACCTACACCCATCAGAATTACTGGAACCGAAGCAGCCAGGATCGCTACGGCATCTCGCTAGGGCGCTCGTTTAACGTCGGTAATATTCGCGGGATCACCACTAATATTTCGGCCTACCGTTCGGATTACGAAGGGCGGAAAGACGACTCTATTGCTTTCTCGCTTTCCATTCCGGTTGGCGATAGTAAATGGAGCGGCCTCGACGTGCAGACCAATAACGGCAAAACCAGCCCGATGCTCTCTTATACCGACAGCAGCGACTACAACAACCTGTGGCGTCTGCGTGCCGGAGCGAGCCAGAGCGGCTATGCCAACGTCGACGGCTACTATCAGCGCCGCTCCCAGTACGCTGAAATCAACAGCAACGCCAGCTATCAGCAGGATCACTATCTCTCTCTGAGCAGCACCCTGCGCGGCGGCTTTACCGCGACCCGGCACGGGGCGGCGATCCACAACAGCGGCGCGACGCTCAATACGGCGCGCGTAATGGTGAACACCAACGGCATCGGCGACGTGCCGCTCAATGACGGTAAATCAAGAACCAATAATTTCGGCATTGCCGTTATTCCGGACATCGTGAGCTACAACAGCTTTGATACCCGGGTTGACGTTGATGCGATGTCGGAATCCATTGAACCGGCAAAAGCCATCAGCACCGCCACGCTGACCGAAGGCGCTATTGGTTATCAGACCTTTGGCATGGCGCAGGGCGAAAAAATGATGGGCATTATCCGCCTGGCTGACGGTACCTATCCGCCGTTCGGCGCCGAGGTTATCAACGGCGATGGCGTGAGCGTATCGATGATTATGGAAGGTGGGCAGGGATGGCTGGCAGGGGTGAATCCTCATGAGCTGCTAAGCGTAGTGTGGAGCGGGAAAAAGCAGTGTCAGATTGCCATCCCGCCGACCATAGAGCGTCGTTCGACAGCCGCGCTATTGCCGTGTAAATGACAGTGACAGTAATAAAAGGCCAAAAATGAGCATAACAAGCAACAAACTCTGCTGGATGGGCATTCTGATGCTGGCGGCGGTAAGCGGTACCGCGCAGGCGGGGGTTTCGCTGGATCGCACGCGTCTTATCATCACCGGTAAAGATAGCTCGGCGAGCGCCAATCTAACCAACACCAGCCCGGATATTCCGTTCCTGGCGCAATCGTGGGTGGAAGACAGCAAGGGCAACAAGATCACCTCTCCGCTGGTGGTTTTACCGCCTTTGCAGCGGATTAACGGCGGGCAAAAAGGGGTGGCGCGGGTCACAAAAACAGATGGTATCAACCAGCTGCCGCAGGACCGCGAAAGCCTGTTTTATTTAAGCGTGCGGGAAATTCCGCCTAAGCCAGATAAAGCGAACGTCCTGCAGCTGGCCATGCAGTCGCGGATTAAATTATTTTTCCGCCCGACCGCCATTATTCCCAAAAGCAAAAGCGAAATATGGCAGGACCAGGTCGTCTTTCAAAAGAGCGGCAATAAGATGACCGCGCAAAACCCGACGCCTTACTACATCACCATTATTAGCCTGTCCCGCGTTAAGGGTGAAAAAATCACTAAGTTCCCGGGAATTATGATTGCGCCGAAGTCCAGTCTGGAATTCAGCGTGACCGATGGCGGCGTTAGAGAGTTTGCGATGATGTACGTGAATGATTATGGCGGACATCCAGAGCTGAAATACCGCTGTGAAGGAAACACCTGTAAAGCGCTGCCGCCATCGCAGCAAGGGTAATTAAAGAGGAACCTGATGATGAAAACGCGCCTATCGCTATTAGCACTGTTTGTATTCGGTATCAGTATGCCAGCGCTGGCCGACGCTGATATTCCTCTACAGCCGCAGCACTATAACCGGGATCATCAGGGGGAGGATGGCGGTAACGTGATATTCAATGGCTCTGTGTATGCCTCGCCTTGCGTGCTTGCCCCGCAAAGCCGCCTGCAGATTATTGAGATGGGCGAAATCAGCGCCCGGCGTTTTCACCAGGCGGGCGACCGTAGCCAGCCGGTGCTGGTTCGCGTTGAACTCAGGGATTGCCTGAAAGGCGCGTCGCAGGCGCGCGACAGCATCGCCTCACGGACGACGGGCAGCAGCAAGCATCTCTATACCACCGGCGAGCAGGCGGTTCAGCTCACCTTCATCGGCGAGTCGGATGAGCATAATCGCCAGCTGTTGCGCCTGACCGGCAGCATCTCAGGAGCCGGTATTCGCCTGCTGGATGTCAAAGAGCGGGCGCTGGATATTAATCAAACGCAGCCGCCGTTTATCGTGAAAACCGGCGACAGCAGCCTGACGTTTATTGCCGTGCTGGAATCGACCGGGCGAAACGTGACCGCAGGAAACTTTAGCGGCCTGCTGCGTTTAAAAATGGAGTATCTCTGATGGCGACGAGAGTTATCGGGCGGAAACCTTGTATCACGCTATTACTCTGCGGCGGCGTATTCACTCTCGACGCCAGCGCGGCGGTGGAAGGGGAAATTACGCCGGTTGGCGGACCTAAAATGTACAATATTGACGTCGCCAATCAGGATATTACCAACAATAGCATTGGGGCGACGATCCCTTATGTCTTTTCATTGGGCGGACAATATTCTGGTATCGCCAGCTGCACTATCCCTATGGAAAACGAGGCGATTTATTACTCTGCGACCGCTTCGCTGCTGCAGCAGGGAAGCACGCCGGGGTATTTAAAACTTAATGATTATATGGATGTGAAAATTGAGATATATATCCGTGGCCAGCGCATGGAATATCTTCCGGTGCCTTTTAATAATGAGTCAAACCAGGCTTACCAAAATAAATGCGTACCGCCAACCACCCAGTTTAACAACTTTGAGTCCGGCGCTCAGGGGCGGGTAACGTTTATGATCACCAAGCCGATTGTCAACGGCGTTAACCTGCTGGGTACTGAAATCGCCAAGCTTTATGGTCGCCTTGGGAATTACAGCGCAGGGATGGGCAGCACTCCCATGTCGATTGTCTCGATTAATTCCGGGGTCATTACCGTTCCGGATAAATGTATTGTTAACTCAGGATCGCCGATCGTCGTTGATTTTAATACCATCCCCAGCGCGGGCTCGCTGCTTAACGGCAATAATTACAGCCAGTCCGTGCCGATTCAGGTGAAGTGCGAAGGGGGGAGTTTCGCCACCGGAAATTTAAATATTCGCCTGGGAATTCAGCAGGCCAATACCGCCAGTTTTAACAGCGACTATTTAGGCACCACCGGCGCCGTCGACCGCTCCAATCTTGGCATTATCCTGAAAGATTCCGGCGGCAATTTAGTCGCCGCGAATAAGTTTTATGACGTGCCGGGTTTTAATAACAATCAGGGAACCTGGAATTTGACCGCCGCGCCAATTGCCAATGCCGGAACCAACGTTCTCGAAGGGGATTTCCAGGCATCGGCCACCGTGGTCGCTGAGTTTCAGTAAGGGGACAGCATGCGTCAACTCATCGCATCAATGATACTCATAGGTTCGCTATCCGCAGCTGCTCCGGCGCATGCCATCGGAGAGCTGATCGGCGGCGATTTAAAATTCAAGGGAACCGTCATTTCCCACGGTTGCAGTATCGTGCCTTCGTCAAAAAACATCACCGTAGATTTTGGCCAGATTTCAACCCGCACGCTTTATGCGGAGGGAAAATCGCAGCCCAAAGCGTTTGTTATTGAACTCCAGGATTGCAGCACCGATGTTTTTAATTCCGTCACCGTGACCTTTAGCGGGACGGAAAATACCAATATGAGCGACCGTCTGGCGATTACGCCGGTCGCGCCTCAAACCGCCAGCGGTATTGGTATAGGTTTTGAAGAGAGTAACGGCACGGCGATTTTGCTTAATACGCCGACCACCGCCGTCGCTATTTCCGATGCCAACATGCAGCTAAATTTTAAAGCTTTTGTTGAAGGCGAACCGGACGCCTTGAGTAACAAAACCCTGGAAACCGGCGCCTTTCAGGCAACAGCGAATTACACCCTTAATTACCAGTAGAATAGATCAAGGATGATGATAAATGAGCCGTCGTTTCTTTCTCTACGATAAAAACATCTTTTTCGCGGAAGGCGTACGTTCTGTGGTTGACGATCTTGCCATGCATGAAGGCGACTGCGCGTTCACAAGGCTCGACCATTTCTCTGAACTGATCAACACCCTGCGTCTGCCTAAGCAGAAAGATGAACTACGCTGGATCCTCTGCGATGTCGACAGCTTGCCGGATGAGCGGTTTAATGCGCTGTACACCATTAAAGAGTATTACTGCCGGGAAAATCAGCAGCTAGTGATTTTGTTAGGCGAGAATAATATTTCGTTATTCTTTGCGCTGCATTCACTTCTCCCGGAAGCAAGCTGGCTTTTGAAGAATGAGTCCCTGGATAACTTTTTTAAGTTCATCGAAGGTGCTGATTCTATGCCAGCGAAAAAAATATTTTTCAGTCGCTCTTTGATTAATTATACCCGGCAGAAATGGTTAGCCAGGGATTTTAATAATAGTATCTCCAGTGATGACTGGTGGTTAATGGAAGAAATATTCAAAGGAAAATCTTTATCGCAAATTTCCTCTGAACAAAAAATTGATGTTCGTCGCCTGAGCCGCTGTAAACGAGGCCTGATGAAAAAGCTAAACGCTAAAAACAACGTTGAGCTGTTTAATATTTTCAAGTGCATCGTGGCTACCCCCTGCGTATAACAGCGGATAAATATGACATCAAAAGAATTACTGGCAGGTTACTTAGCCAGTAGGTAAGTGCAAGAAAAACATATTTCAATATAAATAGTTAAGGATCTAACAAATGCAAAAATTAAGTATGATTGAAGCATCAGCTATTATTGGCGGAACTTGCAAGGAAACTTGCACCAGCTCTTACGAGACCGTGGTGGTGGGCGGTGTTTCAACCTGTAAACAAGTGACTACCTGTACGGATAAGCACGGCAACTCAACCGTGACCATGAAAGATGCGTCCGACGGTATGTGTGTTGTACCGAATAGCATCCGTCAGTAATTTCTGCTGCGGTATATGGAGGGGAAACCCTCCATATATTTCTCCGCCATATTCGCGAGCCTGGTATCAAATGAAGATAAAACCTATTACCGCTGTTGGCTATACGTTTCTGGTGGCGTTAATTTCGTCGCTGATTACCGTGCTGTGCTATCACGTTTTTGTATTTAATACGTTTGCATCGAACAGCAGCGAGCCTTCGGCCCTGCGGGAAATTGACAGCGCAATCGTTGCCAGTAGCCCAATAAAACATGACAGCAGCATTATTGAAGTGATGTCCTACGGCTGTCACTACTGCGCATCGAACGAGGAAGATATCGAGAAATTCGCCGGCACATTGCCTGCGGAGAGTACCTTTGAAGTTATCCATATCACCGCCGAAAGAAACGGTCTGGCAATTTATGCGCCGGTTTTTGCCACCCTCGAAGTCATGGGGCTTGAGCGCCAGATGCGCGACCAGGCTTTTAACGCGGTAATGACCCGCGGTATCAATTTAGCCGACGATGAAGCGCTCAACGGCTGGCTGAAAAAGAACAATATTGATGTCGAAAAATACCATCAGGTACGCCAAAGCAAAGCCGTTACTGAACGCCTTGAATATATGGCGAAAATTACCGAACTCTATGACATAAACGCCACGCCGCTATTTATTGTGAATAAAAAATACGTGGTGGCGAAAGATCGCCAGTTTCCTGAATTTGCTGACTATATGCGCCAGCTGTTAACTCAGGACAAGGAGTAAGCGTGACGCGCTTTCTGATTGTCTGGAGCGTCTTCAGCGTAAGAAAATGGTCCGCGCAGCTGAGCTGGCGCAGTCGCCCGTTTACTGGCTACGGTCAAAAGGCGGTGCGTGGGATTATGCGTTTTACCCCTATGTCGCTGCTGTTGGCGGCGGCTCGGGCGTTGTGCCGGCTGCGGCTGTTGGGGCGACAATATCGCGGACGTACCGCCGTGGCGACACAAAACTACCGCTGCCTGACGGGCGCCGATGGGCGAATTGACGCCGCATGGATAGCCATGCGCCGCCAGCTGCTGGAGATGGGTGCGACCTGGGGACAGCATCCGGCCACTTTGGCCCAGATGCAGGCGTGCACGCGAGCGCTTGATGCCGTAGTCGCTCCGCTGGCGGCGCAGAGAACGCCGGTTGTTCTCGCACCGCTGCACTGCGTGTCGGATATCCTTGCAGCGATGGTTGGAGCCAGGGTAACGCCGGGTAAAGCCAGCGTGGTGGTCTCTTCCAGCGCGGAAAGCTATACCGTCGCCAGCCGAAAAATGGGCGGCGTCGCGCTCTCTTATTGCTCCATCCATCAGGATAATACGTCGCTTGCCAGCGAGCTGATGGCGCTAATGAGCAACGTCTCGGAAGGGCGGGAAAATATGATTATTTTCCCCGATATTCCTGCCGACTATACCGTGCAGACCCATGAGGCGCAGTCCGGGAAAATAAGCTGTCGGCTATTTGACCGCCCGGCGAAATTACATAGCGGCGTACAGCGTTTTTCCCGCATTGTCTCGGCAAAGGTGGTTTTTTATCACCTCTATTATCAGCAGGGGATCAAAATAAAAATCTATTCCCCACTGACGCCAAAAGAGGTCGCGGCGAATCTGCCGTCGATGATTGAAAACACCCTGCGTGATTATCCGCAGGATTGGCTTTTATGGCATAGCCATTCGCTCTACTTTATTAATCACTGACGCATAATAATGAAAAAGATTATCCCTGATATGGTTTTCCAGGAAGAGACCAATGAGTGTGGCCTTTCCTGTATTGCGATGCTGGCGCAAACCCAGAATATTCAGTGTTCTCTTCCGGCATTGCGGGAAATTTTCCCGGCATCCGATCACGGGACTTCGTTAAGCGACTTATCTCTTATTCTGCAACAGATTGGCATCGCCACCGCGCCGGTGCTGTTCGATCACGAAGAACTCCATGCGCTGCCGTTTCCGTCCATTCTGCACTACGGCGCCAGCCACTATGTCCTGCTGGCCTGGCGCAAAGGGGATTACGTCT
This sequence comes from Klebsiella sp. MBT K-1, assembly GCF_002556465.1. NCBI lineage: Bacteria > Pseudomonadati > Pseudomonadota > Gammaproteobacteria > Enterobacterales > Enterobacteriaceae > Klebsiella > Klebsiella sp. MBT K-1. Next base: position 98,019 of record NZ_PDEL01000008.1, read on the forward strand.
GCGTGATGAATCCGGCGATTGGCCAGCAGTGGCTGCCTTTCTCGGCGTTGAAAAAAGAGATTAGCGGCTACGCGCTGATCCTTGAAGAGTCTCCCGGCGTTATTGACCAGCAGGCGCCTGTTATTACCGGCGCACAGCAGGAGATGCCGCGGGCGATGAGCCTGAAGGAGACCGCGGCGGTGCCGGGCATTTATAAACTGATGCTCTTGACCTTCCTGGTGTCGCTCACGCTGTTTTTAATGCCGACGATGGTCAGCCGGGCGATCAATCAGGCTTTCTCTGACGTTCAGAATACGTCGTTTCCCTATTTGTGGTTCATCCTCGCTTTTGTCATTTCCACGCTGTTGGCGCTGGGCGTGAGGGTCATTAGCGAGCGTTTTATCCGCCGCTTTGTGCTGCTGAAGAGCGATATCGGTTTTTCCCGCTTGCTGAATAATCCGCTGCGTTTTTTTGAAAAACGCGCGCCGGGGGATGTGTTCAGCCGCTTTATCGCCTGGCAGGGCGGGATGCTGCAAAAAATCGAGCTGGATAACGGCCTCCGCTCGGACTGGATCATCTGCGTTATCGCTATCGGCATTATGTTCTGGATCTCACCGGTGCTGGCGCTGATTTCCGCCGTGGGCATTGTGGCGATGGGGCTGATTAGCGTCTGGGCCATCTTCCGCGACCGCTGGTATACGCAGCAGCTGCAGCTAAAAAGCGCGACGCTGAATGACTTTTTCATGGAAACCCTTCAGGGGGTATTAACCATTAAAACCGCCGGGCTGGAAACGCAGCGTAAAGCGCAGTTTGCCCGTTTGTCACACGACCTTTTCACCTGCCTTCAGCGGCAGAAAGTTTACCAGCAGGTAAAAGAAGGTCTGTATCAGCTCACCGGCAGCCTCGAGATGGTGGTCTTTATGCTGGTGGTGCTGCCGCTGGTGAGCGCAAAGCTTATCTCGCTGGGCGACTTTTTTGCCTATAGCTTTTTACGGCAGATTTTTACCTCCTACGTCACGCGGATATTCTATGCCGTGATCCGTAAATCGCAGCTGCACGTGATTGATACCCGCGCACAGGGCCTGTTTACCCGTGAGGAACCTGCGACTCCTCAGTTATCTCCGCTGCGTGGGGAGGCGGTTCCACAGCTGGCGTTTGAGGCGGTGAGCTTTCATTATGCTCCGCAAAGCCCGGTGCTGAATGACGTTGATCTCCGGCTGGAACCCGGCGATCGGGTGGCGATTGTCGGCGATTCCGGCGCCGGAAAAAGTACCCTGCTACGGCTGATGACCGGGCTTTTTTCCGCACAGCATGGGCGCATTCTGCTGGACGGCGAAGAGGCGACCGCCCGACAGCTGGCCTCGCAGGTGTGGCTGCAGAGCCAGGAAGACATCCTGTTTAACGCCTCGGTGCTGCAAAACATCACCCTGTTTGATCCGTGGTATAGCGACAGCGATCGTGGGCGAGTAGAGGCGTTGGTCGATAAAATGGCGCTGGGGCCGGTGGTTCAGGCGCTGCCGGGAGGGATGGAAGCGCTGATCCGCGAGAGCCATTCGGCGCTCTCGTTAGGCCAGCGTCAGCGGCTGATGCTGGCGCGGGCGCTCTACAGTAACCGGCCTATTTTGCTCTGCGATGAACCGACTGCCAATCTTGATGACGAAACCGCGGAAACGGTGATCGCCGCGCTGTGCCAGCACTGTCGCGAACAAGGCAAAACGCTGATCGTGGTGACCCACAGTGCGCCCATTCTGCATCACTTCACGCGGGTATATCGTCTGGATGAAGGCGAGCTGCGCGATATCGCCCAAGGAGCGCTGGGCCAATGAGGCGACAATTTTTACGCCGCCGTAAAGCGTGGCTACTTGCGCTAGTCGCGATCCTGGCCACTATCGCCGCCGTTTTTTATCAGCGCTCGCTTCCGGCCCAGGCCGAGTCGCTCTACGCCGTTGCGCTCGAACGGGGGGATATCGAAAAAGTGGTGCTGGCGAGCGGGATTATTAAACCTGCCGTCCAGGTGAGCGTCGGCGCGCAGGTCAGCGGCCAGCTACGCAAGTTATACGTACGTCAGGGTGAGCGGGTGCGCAAAGGGCAGCTGCTCGCCGAAATCGACCCGACGCTGCAGCTTTCCGACTTACGCAACGCCACCGCGCAGCTGGCCAGCGCCAGAGCGCAAAAGCTGGCCTCCGAGGCCACGCTGGTGCAGTACCGCAAAGCGTTGGCGCGCGAGCGGGCGATGAATCGCGATGGCTCAGGGGTGAGCAGCGATCTTGAGCAGGCCCAGGCGCAGTATGCCGCACAGGTTCAGCAGATAGCGGTCAATGAGGCGCAGATAGTGCAGGCGGAAATGAGTGTGCAGTCCGCCAACGCCAACCTCGGCTATACCCGCATTCTCGCGCCCATGGATGGCGAAGTGCTGGGCATCGTCACCCGTGAAGGGCAAACCATCGTCTCCTCGCAAATCGCGCCGACCATTCTGGTGCTCGCCGATCTCGATAAAATGCAGGTCCAGACCCGCATTTCCGAAGCCGATATCCAGAAAATCCATCCGGGACAGCCGCTGTGGTTTTACGTTATTGCCGATCCGCAGACGCGTTACGAAGGGGAGCTTGGCTATGTCCAGCCCGCGCCGCAGGAGGCGCTGGAAGTGCAAAACGCCGGCGCTTCTGCCGGTAATCAGCAGAGTAGCGCCATTTACTATAACGGCACCTTTGAAGTGGATAACCGCCAGCGATTGCTGAAAACCTCGATGACCGCTCAGGTGTTTATCCGCATCGCGCAGGTAAAAGACGTGCTGCGCGTGCCGGTCGCCGCGCTGGGACGTTCGCTCGGCGATGAGCGTTACATTGTGATGGTACAAACGGCGAGCGGCAGCGAGGAGCGTACCGTCCGCATCGGGATTAACGATCGTCAGTATGCGCAGGTGCTGGAAGGATTGCGGCCCGGCGAGCGGGTGGTGATCCCCCAGGACGCGGGGTCTGTCTGATGGCTGAGCCGCTGATCGTGCTGCACAACGTCACGCGTCATTTTACCGCCGGGACGCAGATTATTCCGGTGCTGAAATCCGTCTCCCTGACCATTATGCCCGGCGAGATGGTGGCGATTATGGGCGCTTCCGGCTCGGGTAAATCGACGCTGATGAACATTATCGGCTGTCTGGATAAGCCCAGCAGCGGCGAGGTGTATATCAACGACATCGCCATTCATCAGGCTGATAGCGCGTCGCTGGCGGAGCTACGCAGCCGCTGGCTGGGGTTTATTTTTCAGCGCTACCACCTGATGCCTTATTTGACCGCGGAAGAGAATATTGCCATCCCCGCGCTCTATACCGCGATGCCCGCCGCTGAACGCCAGGCGCGCATTGCGCTGCTGGCAGAAAAGTTGGGCATTGATGGGCGCTTACAGCATAAACCCGCGCAGCTTTCCGGCGGCCAGCAGCAGCGGGTCAGCGTCTGTCGAGCGCTGATCAACGGCGCGCAAATTATTCTCGCCGATGAACCCACCGGAGCGCTGGATAGCGTCAGCGGCCGGGCGCTGATGGACGTTCTGCACCAGCTGAACGCCGACGGGCACACGGTGATCATCGTGACCCACGATCGCGAGGTGGCGCAGCAGGCGCAGCGGATCGTCGAGATCAGCGATGGGCAGGTAGTCGCCGACCACGCCTATAGCGCGCGGGATAATCGTGACGTCCAGCGGCTGCCCGCGGTAGAGGATAACGGCCGGGCTTCGCTATCGCGCAGTATCGGCGAGTCGGTGCGCATGGCCTGGCGCTCACTGCTGGGACATCGGATGCGCGCCTTTCTGTCGATGCTGGGGATCATCATCGGTATCTCGTCCGTGGTTTCTTCAATGGCGGTGGGGGAAGGCGCCCGGCAGAGCATCATGAACGAGATTGGTAAGCTCGGTAATACCACGTTGGAAATCCGCCCGGGTACCGGCTGGGGCAGCAAGCGTCCGGATATGGAGCGGGCGCTGTCGCTGGATGATATCGCCAGCCTCGGCAGGCAGCCCTGGGTACTGGGGGTATCGCCGATTGTTTCCAGCATGACCACCGCGGTACGTCAGGGCTTTGATTCCTCGATAATTCTCTCCGGCGTTTCCGCTGAGTACTTCTCACTGCAGGGGATGCGTTTTATTCAGGGCAACGGTTTTACCCACCGCGATGTCGAGGATCGCGAACCGGTGCTGGTACTGGATGAAACCAGCAGGGAGACGCTGTTTCCCGGCAATGAAGATCCGCTAGGCAAAATTGTGCAAATCGCCGGCGCGCCGTGGCGGGTAATCGGCATTGCCAGCAAGCCCGGGCCGAAGGTGGTCAGCGGATTTATGTCGGCGTGGATCCCCTATACCTCGCTACTGCAGCGGATTTCCGGCGATAAGCCGCTGGAGGCGCTGACGCTGCGCTTTCAGGAAACGCTGTCGCCGCAGGACGCGGCGCGCCGTGCGGAAAGGCACCTTATCCGCGAGCACGGCAAAAAAGATTTCTTTGTCCAGACCGATGAGCAGCTGGCCAAAGCGCTGCAAAAAACCTCCGACTCCATGTCGCTGCTGATCACCGCGATTGCCGCTATTTCATTGCTGGTCGGCGGCGTCGGGGTGATGAACATCATGCTGGTTTCGGTAACCGAACGTACCCATGAGATTGGCATCCGGCTTTCGGTCGGCGCGCGCCCCTCGGACATCATGCATCAGTTCTTAATTGAGGCGGTGATGATCTGCGCCCTCGGCGGACTAACGGGCGTTTTAGGATCCTGGGCCGCCGGTAACCTGTTCGCCCTGCTGACGCAGGAGTTTTCTATGGTCTTCACCTGGCTGCCGGTAGCGATGGCCTGCGGCTTTTCCGCCCTGATTGGCCTGACGTTTGGCTATTTCCCGGCGCGTCGTGCGGCGCGGCTAAACCCGACGGAGGCGCTGGCCCGCGAATGAGACCGCTGACTTTATTACCGTTCATTGTCTTGCTAACGGGCTGCGGCAATTTGACCCGCAGCGACTATCAGCGCCCGCTGCTGTCGGTGCCGGAAAGCTGGCAGCGAACGGAGGGGCAAAGCAACGCGCTTGCGCCGGAGAACGCGCCGCGCTGGTGGGATCGTTTCGGCGACCAACGCCTGTCGCGGGTGGTGGGACAGGTGCTGGAAAGCAACAACGATCTGGCCGCTGCCGCCTTAACGCTTAAACAGGCGCGCCTTGCCGCCGGATTAACCCAGACCAATATCAGCCCCGACGCGACCCTGAGCGGCACCGGCAATAACTCAAAACCGCTAAACAGCGGCGGGTCGCAGGAGAGCTACAGCGCCTCACTGTCCCTGAGCTATGAGCTGGATCTGTGGGGCAAGCTGGCGCGGATCCGCGAACAGAGCGAATGGGAGGCGGTAGCCAGCGAACAGGATTACCGGGCGACGATCCTGTCGACGATTGATACCACCGCGCAGCTCTACTGGAACATTGCGCTGTTGAATCAGCAAATGGCTTACCAGGCAACGAGTCTCGATATCGCCAGGCAGACGCTGGCGCAGATTGAGTCCTGGCAGCGAGCGGGGAAAGTGGGCCTGCTCGATGTGCTGCAGGCGCGGCAGACGGTCATCAGCCGTCAGAATCAGCTGCTGAGCCTCAAGCAGCAGCGGGCTATCTCCCGCAACGCGCTGGCGCTGCTGCTCAACAGACCGCCAGCTCAGCACACCGATGAATCTGCCGCGCTGGATGTGCGTCAGCATATCGCCATTGCCAGCGCCACGCCGCTGGCCGCGCTCGCCAGCCGGCCGGACCTGCAGGCGGCGGAATCGCGGCTGCGCGCGGCGCTGGCGGGTTCCGATGCGGCGCGGCTGAGCTTCTATCCCACGCTGTCGCTGCAGGGAACGCTGAGCGCCGGGAGCCAGCTCTTTCACCAGTGGTTTAACGACCCGCTGCGCACCGTGGGCAGCAGCGTTTCCGCGCCCTTTATCCAGTGGAACACGGTACAGCTCACCGTGGAGCAGGCCAGCGTGAAGGTGCAGCAGGAGGCGGTTAACTTTCGCCGCACCGCCTATACCGCGCTGTCGGAGGTGGACAACGCGATGGAGAAGCTGCTTAACGCCGATGAGCAGCGCGAACGCCTGCTGCAATCGCTGCTGCTGGGCGAGCAGCGCCTGGCGCTCACCGAAAGCCGCTATCGGGCGGGTGCGGTGGACTACCAGACCCTGCTGAACGCGCAGGACGCGCTGCTCGACGTACAGAACAGCCTGGCGCAGAACCAGTACGACTATCTTTATGCCACTTTGCAGCTTTGGCTGGCGCAGGGAGGCAATAACCCGCAACAGAGGACTTCCCAGAATGAGTCACAGTAAACCCCCTTATCGCGTGGTGATAACCGGCTATGGCGCGGTGACTCCCCTTGGCGATAGCGCTGCCGAAAGCTGGCAGGCGATTATGGATTATCGACGCGGTTACCGCTATGTGGATCTCTCCGCTAACGGCATCCACACCCATTTTATCGGTCAGGTGGAGAATGAACCCAGCCTCAAGGGGGTTCCCGCCGCCATTCGTCGGCGTCTGCCGCGTCACGCTCGCCTGGCGCTGGCCGCCGCGCGGGAGGCGGTGGCGATGGCCTTTGCTGGCGAACCACCCACCGATTCTCATGACCCGCTGAGGTGTGGCGCCATCATCGGCTCCGGTTGGGCAGGGTTGGATGAAAGCTATCTGGCGGTACCGGAATTTGAGAAAACGGGCGTCTCTTCGCCCTTCAGCTGCTTCTTTTCGATGCCGAACGTGACCACCGCGGCCTGTAGCCAGCTGTGGAATCTGCGCGGCTACCAGAACACTCCGGTCGCCGCCTGCGCCACCGGAACTATCGCCATTGGCGAGGCCTATGATGCGATTCGCTTTGGCCGCGCCAGCATGATGCTCGCCGGCGCCGGGGAGTCGTTAAACAGCGTTTGCGCTATCTGGAATATCGATGTGCTTGGCGCGCTGAGCCGGGAAACGTCATCGCCGGAGCGGGCCAGCTGCCCGTTCAGCCTGCAGCGCAGCGGATTTGTACTTTCAGAGGGCGGAGCGGTGCTGTGTCTGGAAGAGCGCGAGAGCGCCCTGGCGCGGGGCGCGACAATCCTCGCGGAGGTCACCGGCTACGCCAATTTTTCCGACGCGGTGGATTTTACCTCCCCGGCCGAAGACTGCGTGGCCCGCGAGCAAACTATCCGCTGGGCGCTGCGCGCCGCGGATCTCCAGCCCGCCGACCTCGACTATATCAACGCCCACGGTACCTCCACGCCGCTCAACGATATTAACGAAACGCGGTCGCTGAAAAAGGCGCTGGGCGACGAGGCGTATCGCATCCCAGTCTCCAGCACCAAAGCCTACTCCGGGCATCTGATCGCCGCCGCGGGGAGCTTCGAGACCATTGTTTGCCTGCAGGCGATGGCGGCGGGGATCATGCCGGCGACGGCGCATCTGACGCAGCCAGACCCGCAGTGCGATCTCGACTATATCGCCGAAGGGCATCGTCAGGGAGAGATCCGCCGGGCGCTAAATCTGAGTTTTGGTTTCGGCGGCGCGAACGCCGCGCTGGTACTGGAGAAGCACGGGTGAAGCGGCTGCGCTATACCCTTGCGGACGCCCGGCAGTGGGCGGCGTTTTCCGGCGACGATAACCCCATTCACTTCGACCTCGCGGCAGCGCGCGCGATGGGCGACGGCCGGCTGAGCGTCCACGGGATGCGCGCGCTGCTCGACGTGAAGCGCGACGTCCAGTCGCGGCTGACGAACCCGCTCACCGGTTCTGAACGCTACCTGAAATGCGTGGTTCGCCTGCGCAGGCCGCTATGGTGCGATAGCGACTGGCTGCTCACTCCCGGCGCCGCGAAAAATCGCGTCTTGTCCGCCGCGTCGGTCAGCAGCTCGCAGGATGATGAAGTCTGTTTGTCATGCCAGATGAGCCTCGCCGCCGGGCCGGAATCGCTAACGGGAAAACAGCCCAGCGAACTTGCACCAAAGACGCTGCTTGCGCTGCAATCCCATTTCAATAGCGCCTGGCCCGACCTGGCGCAGTGGCAGTTTCTTGACGCGCTGCTATTCCGCCAGCTTATTAGCGATCCCGCGCTGCTGCGCCAGGCGAATATCGCGACTCTGCTCGGAGCGGGGGAAACCTCGTTGCAGCAAATTTTTACCCGCTATCCGGTGCTGCAAACCCACCAGGAGGTGGTGTTTGATGTTCATCTCGCGGGCAAAGCGACGCCGATCTGGCCCGAATCGCTATCGCTCTGGCTGCTGCCCTCGCTGGTGGTCGGCCAGGTTGAGCAGGGCGCGCTGGTGCGCATCGCGGCGGCGGCGCAGCTGGATAACCTGATAATGACCAATGTGGTCACGCTCAAAGTTGGCCCAATGACCAATTGATAATTAAGGATAATTTATGATTGCCTATGATGATGTTCTGCAAAAAGTATGCGAAATGATTTGCGACGCGAAAGACCTTGAGCCCGATGAGGTGGAGGAGAATACGCCGCTGGTTCGGCTGAAGTTGGACAGCCTCGACTACGTCGAACTGATGGTGCTGGCAAAGCGTGAATTCAACATTACCCTGGAAGCGGACTGGTTTATTCACAATCCAGGGATAACTCTTGGCGAACTCTGCCAGCACATCAGTAAAGAGTCAGGCAGCTAATATGGCACAAAAATGGATACTGATTACCGGAGGCAGCCGCGGCATCGGTCGGGCGCTGGTCACAGGTCTGGCGCAAAGCTGGAACGTGGTATTTACCGGACGCGATGAGGAGGCGATGAACGCCACCCTGGCGGAGTGTGAAAATTCAAGCCACCGGGTGCGGGGATACGCCTGCGACGGCAACGACGAATCGCGGGTGGCGCAGCTTGCGCAGACGCTGCTGGCCGAGCGGGGGGCGCCGGAAGCGATTATCCACAATGCCGGGATCGCTCGCGACGGCCTGCATATTCGCCAGAACGCCGCGCTCTGGCGCGAGGTTTTGGACACCAATGTGATCTCAATGCTTAACTGGAACCGGGTGCTGCTGCCGGCGATGCTGATGCAGCGGCGCGGCTCCATCGTGATGATGTCGTCGGTCAGCGCGGTAAAGGGCAACGTCGGCCAGACGGCGTATGCCGCGAGTAAAGCGGCGATGAGCGGCATAGCGCGCTCGCTGGCGCTGGAGGTTGGGCGCTTCGGCATTCGCGTCAACTGCCTGGCGCCGGGCCTGATTCGCACCGAAATGCTCGAAGAGATACCCGCGCAAAAATTAAAAGAGATGCGCCAGGCGATACCGCTGCGCAGGTTGGGCGAAACCCACGATGTGCTGCAGGCGGTGGCGTTTTTAATCGGTGAGGGGAGTCAATATATGACCGGGCAAACCCTGGTTCTGGACGGCGGATTGAGCGCCTGAGTCGTGCGATCAGGCCGGGTTAGCCTTTAAACAGAGTGAGTGAGTTGCGCAATGCGATTCACTAACTTTTTTATTTCGCCCGCGGTAGCACGGTGGATCTGAATAATCTGTGAAGAATATTGCGCAATCAGGGCCAGCATCAACGGGGGAATTTCCTCTCCCGGATTATTTTTAATTAACTGCGCCAGCGATTTCTCTTCCGCTTTTGGCCCATTGAGCGCATGGACCACCCGTCGGCTTACCGCGATAAGCATGGCTTCCGGTTGCAGAGTTTTATTATGCCATTGCGCCGACGCGGGATCATTTTGCATGACCAGCCACTCAGAAATATCATCAATACCTTCAATGGGATAAAAATAACGCTGGGCTTTATCCGATAAACCCACGCGCTTTGGCGGCGGGCTGTGATCCAGACAGGAAATATTATGCAGTAATCCGCCAATCTCTACTTTTAGCGCTTGCGTGGCGCTCATCTCCATTTTTGTTGCCAGATAACCGGCAATATGGCCGATGGCCGCGGAGTGCCAAGGCGTCTGCTGGCTGAACTGATCGATAATAAAAGAGACCAGCTCGGCAATGTCGCGAAGGTTGTGCAAAGAGAGTGTGTCGTTATGCACGCCGGAGATTGCTTTAATGTAATCGCGATAGTCGGTGGAAGCCATGACCGACCAGAAATGGTCATCGGCGGAGAGGATTCGGAAGGCCTGAATATACTCTTGCTTATAGAGAATGGGGGCGCCGGCGGCGGCGATGTCGACCAGCTTTTTGCTTAATAATGGGATGTGTTCGGTACGGTGCTGGCAATACAGAACATCCAGACGGTCCGCAAAGAATAACAAATGGCTCTCTTCGGGCACCCGCTCGCCTTCACTATAATGCCCGAGACCGTTGCGCCAGTGGGTATGGTGATAGCGAACGATTTTGTTGAGCGGACGAAACAGCGGAATGCGGCTAAGTAATTCGCTGCCGATGAGCGCATGATGGTTGTGTTCGTTATCAATATAGTTAAGCGGTTCAAGACGCGATTTTTCATTTAATCCTCCGACATCATGGATGAGCGCCGCCAGAATGGTTTTACGCCGCTGGGCCGCAGAAAAATCGACTAACTTAGCCAGATGCGATGCAATAAACGCTGTTCTGACATGGTGCAGATTGAGCCGGGGGTTAATCATATCAATGATATTCGCGATGCTGCCTAAGGTCGGTAGTAAATGTATCGTCATGATATCAGCATAATTAAAATTAATGAGATGAATCTCAATCAATGATTGTATTCTGACGCTGGCAACCATATTGTGGGAACGTTTGATTACCGAATAAAATAGTATCATCATTAACGTGATTGATATAGATGATTCGATCATTACTTTGGTTGCCAAAGAGATTTTGCCGGGCGATATTTTCAGGCGTATTGTCAGCGTGATGGCGAGTGATTTGCGAATCAATGATATAAAAGAGATGACTGGTCGCAGTGGTTCTTTTTAATGTGATAGCAATGGTGCGGGAGACAATGTATTTATCGCCATTGCTGGTGAGCAATCCCTCAAGACTGATTAAAAGACGGTTATTAGCAAGCTGAGCGGATAGCAAACCCTGTGAGCGGAGAATATTCTCATTTATATCCTCTGTGAGGTCGTACTGTGATTTACAGGAAAAGGTGTCATGGCTGCGGATATCTATATAGAGGAACGCAGCGACTACCAGCGTCAGGGCAGTGGCGAGGAATATTATAGCGTATTTACGCATTTTTTATTTCCTTATAGTAGTAACTGTGGCACTGCTGGTCCTTCATATCACATTTGAGGATGAATATATCCATATAAATACCTAAGCCTTGTGGCTGATTTAATTGTCGGTTGAAAAGGTAGATTTTCTTAGGCGTCGAACAATCAAGCCCAGAGGGGAACAGCTTTTTATTGCTGAGGATTTCGCGCGCGCGCTGAGCGCCAGAGCCATAAATAGTACATTTATCCTGGGTGAAAACTAACGTAGTAGGCTGTTTTTTATACATAAAAAAAGGTAAAAGCAGCAGAAAACCTATCAACGACAGGATAAAAAAAATGGCCGCTTTGCGGTGCTGCCATAGTAAACTTCGCTGGGGAAGGTCGGCGGTAAGAATCGGCAGAGTGAAGGAGGATGAATAATCATTATCGCTGGTGATAATGACTTCCTCAGAAATCTTAAAGCCGATTCGCGGTACCGTAATAATCACATTTTTCTCAATGCCGAGATCGGCAAGACTACGCCGCAGCGTTGAGATGTATTGGTTAAGATTGCTATTTGAGGGCCTGGCGCCATATTTTTCAAACACCGACTGAAAAATATCAACGCGAGAAATAATATCCCCTCGGTATTGTAACAGATTGGTTAGGAGGCGAGTGGAAGTCGCAGAGAGTTCAATACAATCACCGGTCAACAGATTGACCAGGGATGCTTCCTCAGTATCAAATGTAATAAATCCCTCTATATCGAACCGCATTTTTATCTCCGCACGGAATTAAAAATTCACTCTTTATATCAGGGTTTTTATCATAAAAAAAAAGTGAATTTCAGATAAATGTACTGTTTAAGTTGAAATTTAAAGCTAATGTTGCCGTTTTCGTGGGGGCAATCCATACTGCCGGGTACTGAATGACAGAAGGAGCTGACTCATGAAGATTTCATTTTCATCCTGTACCCCACATTCAAATCAAAATTCTGTAACCGCAGTTGAGAGTTTGCGCTCATTGATGAGCTCAATGGGCATCAATAAATTCTCCGGGGTCGTTGTACCAGAGCAGGAGTATATTCTTTATGTTTTAAAAGAACATGGACCTGAGGGGTTGCTTACTCGGGAATTAGCGGACAGGTGCGAAATGTCAATATATAAAGTCAGACATTTGCTACTGCCGTTGGAAAAGTATGGTCAGGTGAACAGAATAAAAGTTAATAAGCATCATAAATGGTATTTTTATAATAAAAATATTGACTAATAGTCATACTAACAAGAGGCTATGATGTTTGCAATAAATATAGATCTCTTAGGCGTTTTTTCTAATTTTTTATGAATTTTGAGAATTAATATCTCGCAAATAACAGAGAATATTCTTAATAATGAAAATTTCCCAGCTCTTAAAAAATCCCTTGCGCTATCCGTAGGGCGATAAGCAATTATCCATAATGACAGATAATTCTTATGCGATGTTTTTAAGCGGTGGCCAGCACCGGGGATAGCCGCTTTTGTTGAGTAAATGACCTTTTTGTTAACTAAGCGTTAAATTTGCGGTATGCAATCTGCGACGGCGTACGTCGGGAGCGTACGGATAAGGCTGAGTGGTAAGCAACAGATGTGCAGAATAATCGCAGAGTGTGGTCATGAAATATTGACTTCGGCCGTACGACGCTATCCTGTTCATTTTTCGTCCCGGCATAAACGGCTTTTTTGCCATACGAACGAATACTGGCGGTAGAAGAAAAATAATGTGATCAACTTCAATAATATTTACCGTGAGTTAATGTTCTTCGCCAGCTTATATTGTGGTGAGGTTTAGCAATCTCATTAAATTTGCGGATGATGATGTCCAGTATGCTGGACAAACTTGATGACAACTGTGCGATGGGTTAATTAACTGCGATTGCGTGCAGGGCAATTAGGGCGTTATTTGATATTAAATAATAAAACGGCTACGTCAGTCACGTTACTGTAGGGCTAAATATTATGGTTATCAAACACTCAGATTGAGGGAAGCACGCATGGCTTACAGAATGATTTTAAACGAAACCTCTTATTTTGGCCCCGGCTCGATTAGCTGTATTGTCGATGAAGTCAAAAAACGCGGCTTCAAAAAAGCGCTGGTGGTCACTGATAAGGATCTGATCCGTTTTAACGTTGCGACAAAAGTCCTGGCTATTCTCGACGGAGCCGGGCTGCCTTACAGCATTTTTGATGACGTTGTTCCGAACCCCACCATTGAGGTTGTGCAGCAGGGCGTAGAGACGTTTAAGCAGTCGGGCGCCGATTACCTGATCGCCATCGGCGGCGGTTCACCGCAGGATACCTGTAAAGCGATAGGCATTATTATTAATAACCCCGAGTTCGCCGACGTTCGCAGTCTCGAAGGCGGGGCCGATACCAAAAACGCCGCCGTACCGATGATCGCGATCCCAACCACCGCCGGTACGGCGGCGGAAGTGACCATCAACTACGTGATTACCGATGTTCAGAACCGCCGCAAATTTGTTTGCTATGACCCGCACGATATCCCGCTGGTGGCGATTATTGACGCCGAAATGATGGCCAGCATGCCAGCCAGCCTGAAAGCGGCGACCGGCGTCGATGCGCTGACCCATGCGATCGAAGGTTACATAACCAAAGGCGCATGGGAACTCACCGACATGCTGCATCTGAAGGCCATTGAGGTGATTGGCCGCTCGCTGCGCGCTTCGGTACAGGGCGACGCGCAGGGTGCGGAAGGAATGGCGCTGGGGCAATATATTGCCGGGATGGGCTTCTCTAACGTTGGTCTGGGGCTGGTCCACGGTATGGCCCACCCGCTGGGCGCATTTTACGGTACGCCGCACGGCGTGGCTAACGCGGTGCTGTTGCCGCATATCATGGCCTATAACGCCGAATATACCGGCGAGAAGTATCGCGACATCGCGGTTGCGCTTGGTAACAAGTCGGCGGCAACGATGCCGATTGCCGAAGCGCGTCAGGCGGCGATAGAGGCGGTGGCGCAGCTGAATCGCGACGTCAATATCCCGGCGCGTCTGCGCGATGTCGGTATGAAAGAAGAGGATATTGACGCGCTTGCGGCGGCGGCGCTCGCGGACGTGTGCACCGGCGGCAACCCGCGTGACACCAATCTGGAGGAGATTAAAACGCTGTATCGGCAGATCTTCTAATTTAGCAATCGCAGCGAAGCCGGTAGCAATATCGGCTTCGCCGTTCAGAAAGTAACGTTTTGGTAGGCCACCGCCCGGCAGAATAATGTCATCGACTCACGGCGCCAGATAGACCTGCGGAACGGACGTATCGGGATGTTCGCCCACGCTGACCTCCGCGCCGTACCAGCGGCTGACGATCGGCTGCTGAATCACCTCCTGCGGCGTGCCCTGCGCCACCAGTTTCCCCTGATGCAGCAGCAGAATCCGGTCTGCCCACAGCGCCGCGAGGTTCAGGTCGTGCAGTACGACGCAGACGTGCAGCCGGCTGCTGCGGGTCAGGCGTTTGAGCAGACGCAGCAGATGTTGCTGATAATAGAGATCCAGCGCCGAGGTAGGCTCATCGAGAAACAGCCAGCCCTCGGGCGCGCCATCGCGCCACAGCTGCGCCAGACAGCGGGCCAGCTGCACCCGCTGCTGTTCGCCGCCGGAGAGGGAAGGGTAGCGTCTCCCGGCCAGATGGTCGCAGCCGGTCTCCTTCATCACCCGGCGGATTATCTCCTCGTTTGGCGCGCCGCCCCACGGCGAGCGGCCCATGGCGATAACCGTTTCGATCGGCCAGTCGGCGTGCAGCTGGGTGCGCTGCAGCATCACCGCCCGGCGGCGGGAAAGCGCTTCTGCTGACCAGCTTTCCAGCGGGCGGCCTTCCACCAGTCGTTCGCCGGCGTCGGGGGTTAAAAAACCGGTCAACAGGCGCAGCAGGGTCGACTTACCGGCGCCGTTGGGGCCAATCAGCGCCGCCATCTCGCCGCCGCGGAGCTGGAGCGAGACATCGTTAACGATCTGCCGGTGACCCAGACGCAGCGTCAGCGAACGCGCGCTATAGCGATTATCCATGCGTCTCTTTCTCCCGACGAAAAATCAGCCACAGAAACCACGGCGCGCCAAGCACGCTGGTCAACAGCCCGACCGGCATCTCCGCGGGAGCGGCAACGGTGCGCGCCAGCGTGTCGGCCAGCAGCAGTAGAATCGCGCCGCACAGCAGCGAACCGGGAACCAGGCCGCGATGGTCCGGCCCCAGCCACATCCGCATCAAATGCGGCACGACCAGGCCGATAAAGCCGATAATGCCGCTGATGGCCACCGCCGACGCTACCAGCAATGCGCTGCACAGCAGCAGTAGACGCTGCAGGGCGCGAACGTTGACGCCGAGATAGTGCGCCTCTTCATCGCCCAACTGCAGCAGGTTAAGCCGCGAAGCCATCGCCCACACCACGAGGGAGGCCGGGATCATCAACGTGGCCGCCACCAGCAGCGTCGACCATTCCGCCTGCCCGAGGCTACCCATACCCCACAGCGAAAGCTGGCGCAGTTGAGTATCGTTGCTGATCCACGCCAGTACCCCGACCAGCGCGCCGCAGAGGGCGTTAATGGCGATGCCGACCAGCAGCAGGCGCGACAGCGAGGCGTCTCCCGCCCGGCTGAGGATAAAAATCACCACCATCACCGCCGTGCTGCCGATAAACGCCGCCAGCATCGGCGCGTACAGCGCCAAGAGCGCCGGCAGCGACAGGGGCAGCACCAGCCAGCAGGCCACCGCCAGCGCCGCGCCGCCGCTGATCCCTAACAGTCCCGGATCGGCGAGGGGGTTGCGAAACAGCCCCTGCATCACGCAGCCGGAGAGCGCCAGCGCGGCGCCGACCAGCAGCGCCAGCAGCACTCGCGGCAGGCGAATGGTCAGCCAGATGTTCCTCAGGATCTCATCGCCGGCGGGCAGCAGGCTGGTCAACGGCAGGCGCATCGCGCCCAGGGTCGTGGCGAGCAGCGTCAGGACAATCAGCAGCAGCGTCATTAACCACAGATGACGGGCAGGGTGGGAGCGCATCAGGGCAACTGCTCCGCTTTTTGCCGCAGCGCGAGCACTTCCTGCGGGGTGCGCGGGCCAAAGCCGAGCAGGGCCATATCATCGATCACCAGTACCTGCTTATGGCGTCCCGAAGGCGTCTGCGCCAGCCCCGGCAGCTTCCAGAGCCCGGCTTCGCCGCCCATGCCTTTCAGCCCATCGGCGGAGATCACCACCAGGTCCGGTTTACTGGCGATAACGCCCTCCTGCGACATGCTGCGATAATGGTCGAAGCTCTGCATGGCATTCTGCAGCCCGGCCGCCCTGATTGCGCCATCCGCCGCGGTTTGTTTCCCGGCCACCATGGTATTCATGCCGCCGTGGCTGAGAATAAACAGCACCCGCTTGTTCACCGGCTGCGAAGGAATTTGCGCGATCTGCTGATGAACCTTCTGGCGCAGGGCGTTACCTTCGCTCTGCTTACCAAGGGCGTCGGCAATCACGGCAATTTTTGCCTCGATTGCCGGCAGGTCGTAGCCGCCCGGTACGTTGATCACCTTAACCTTATTCTCTTCAACCTTTTTCAGCACCAGCGAGGGCTGCGCCTGGGCGCTGGCCAGCACCAGCGTCGGGCGCAGGGAGAGGATCCCCTCGGCGTTCAGCTGGCGGATATAGCCCACATCCGGCAGGCTCTGCGCGGCGGCAGGCCAGGTGCTGGTGCTGTCTTTCGCCACCAGCTGCCGCTGGGCGTCGAGGGCGTAAATCACCTCCGTGACGTCGCCGCCGAGCGACACAATCCGCTCGGCGGCGGCGCTGGCCAACAGTGGAAACGCCGCAAGTAATATCAGCCAGCGCTTCATGCCAGTAGCCCTTCGGTGGTCAAACCATCGACCTGCGCACGCCACTGCGCCTGCTCCGGGTGGCCTTCGCTGCGTTGGCCGTACAGCTGCGCGATCTGCGTGCCGTCTTTGGCGAACAGCTCGACGCTGGTGACGTGGCCGTCGGAGGTCGGTTTGCGGGTCACCCAGATCTCATCCACGCTCTCCTCGCGCAGATGCAGGGTAAACGCGGCGTTGAAGATATTCAGCCAGCCGCGCATCGGGGCGACCTTTTCCAGCGCGCCGGTGAAGATCTGTACGCAACCGCGGTTGCCGACGAAGATCATGATCTCGTTGCCATCCTGGCGGATGGTTTCCAGCAGGCCCGGCAGCGTCTGGGTGTCAATGCGGCAGGCGAGATCGTCGCTGACCAGGCGGAAAGCCTGCTGGCGCGACAGGTTATATTTTCTCAGCAGGCCGAAGAACTGGTGAACGTCGGTCATGGCGCGCCATTCGTTTTCCAGCGCCTCGCCGTCGGCGGCATCGGCATATTTCAGCGGATCGGCCGGGCGAATCGCCAGCGGGGCAGGCGATTGCTGCGTATGCGCGGCAATCAGCGCATCCCAGGCCGCCATGTCGGTATTTCCGGTGGTGTAAACCTTGAGCAGCGCGTCGCCGTGCGGATCGAAGAACTGAATGCTCTGGCGACCGTTGTCGCTCAGGTGAAAAGCGCTGGCCCACTGGCTGAGAAACAGGCGCAGGTCGAGGGCGCGCGGATTGAGCACCAGCCCGGCGTGGCCGCTCAGATGCTGATGGGTAAATTCGCCGACCTGCTCATGCACCGCATATTCGTTGCGGCAGATGCATTTGGTTTCCCCCACGGCTTCCAGCGCCGTCAGAATGGCGCGGGCGTCGTCCTGCAGACGTACGGCATCGTAGCCCTGGCGGGCTTCGGTCAGTTCGGCTTCGCTAATCCCCATTTCGGCGGCGATATCGCGGGCGTATTTCGCGGAAGATTGCGCTTTCGTGGCCAGATAGCGCTGCCACAGCGGGGTATGTTGCGGTTGGGTGTTGTGCATAATTCACATCCTTCTCTACGATGAGTTTCCCCGGCTCGCGGCCGGGGAGCAGGTTTCTTATTATTAGCCGGTCAGAAATCGACGTTAACGCCCAGTTGCCAGGTGCGGCCAGGCATCACCGCCAGCGCCCGGTCGTTGGCGTCCTGATTGGTGGACATTTCGATATTGCGGCTGCTCAGATAATCCCAGTATTTACGATCGGTAATGTTGTATACGCCGCCGTTGACGCGCACGTTCTTCGCGACCTGCCAGTACGCGGTCCAGTCCAGCATGCCGTAGCCCGGAACGCGCATATATTCGCTGGTCGAATCGGTAATCGCGGAGCCGGTGTTGGTATAGCTTTCACGGCTGGTGGCGGTGGCGCGCTTGCCCTTAACAAAGGTGGCGGTCAGCGCGGTGCCGTACACTTTTGCCGGATCGTCCCACGCCACGCCGACGATGGCCTTCATTGGCGCGACGCTATCGAGGTCGACGTACTTATCGCCGCTGTAGCTCGATTTCGATTGCCCTTCGCTATAGCCGTAGGCGAGGGTGGCGCTCAGGCCGTTAACCTCTTCAAACCAGGTGCCAAAGTTGAATTTAGCGCTGATTTCGCCGCCGTAGATGTACGCTTTATCGCGGTTTTCCGCCTGGTAAATGGTGTAGATGTTCGACGGTACGTTAGTGAACTGCACCGGATTATTGGCGCGGGTGTAGCGGGTATAGGCGATAAAGTTTTTATAGGTGTTGTAGAACAGCGCGGTGCGCATAGTGATGCCTTCCGCCACTTCGCCCTTCATCCCCCACTCAACGTTATCGCTGGTTTCGGTTTTCAGATCGGTGTTGCCGATCAGCGCATACTGGGCGCGTCCGGCGTAGCTGGAGCCGAGGTTCCACGAACCGTACAGCTGGCTGGCGTTCGGGAACTGCGCGCCGCGCTGATACTGCAGATAAGTCATCAGGCGCGGGGTGATATCGTACTGCAAGACCAGCGACGGCAGCGCCTGGGTATCAGCGTTCTTACCGTACAGATTTGACACGTCGGAACCGGTCAGCACGCTGCTGTTGTTGGCCAGATCGGAGACGTTCTCCGGCCTGGTCGACTGATGCATCACGCGAATGCCCGGGATAACCGCAAAGTTATGCTCGTCGAGGTCGAAGTTAATTTTGTCCTGCAGGAAGCCGGCGACGATATAGCCGCGGCTGTCGGCGTCCGGCTGCATGATCTGGCTAAAGGCGCTCGGGGTTGGCGACTGGGTTAACGGGCGCTGGGTTTTCGTCGTGCTGGCGTTAAAACCGGCGCTCAAATCGTGGCGGCCTATCGATTTCGCCAGCGCGCTCTGAATGCCCCAGGTGTCGGTATCGTAGTCGGAGCTCACCGTTTGCATCGCGCGGGTGACGCTGTCCGGCATGTATGTCCAATCATGGGCCTCGGTATGCTGGTAGTAGACCTTGGTCGATACGCTGTCGATATAGTCGTTCATCGGCGTCCAGTCGTCTTTCAGGCTCAGGCCCCAGCGGCGGGTCTGGCTGGTCTGGTTTGACGTGCCGATAACGCTGTTGCCGCTGGAGTCCCAGGCGTCATAATGCGTGTGGTTCGTTTTATGGTAATAATCGAAGGTGCTGGTGAGCTTATGTTCGTCATTCGGCTGCCAGATCCCCGAGGCCATAAAGGCGTTGGAGTGCCAGTTTGCCGGGTATGAATCAACGGTCCCGCTGTTGTTTTCCGTTTCCTGGCCGTCGCGACGGCTGTAGACGAAGATCCCGCGCAGGGTTTCATCGCCGCCGGCAACGGTGACGCCGTTGTGCCAGCTGCGATCGGATGAGTCGTAGCCGCTGCGGTAGCCGAAGGCGCTGGTTTTGCCCGGATGCAGGTAGTCATCCGCGGACTTCGGACGGAAAGAGACGTTGCCGCCGATGGCGCTGTTGGCGGTATCGGTTGAGGTCGCCCCGGACTGAATATCGATGCTGCCGTACATGTAGGGGTCAATGTAGTCGCGGCCCATACCGAACGTATTGAGGCCCGCGCGGCTGGCGTAGCTGCGCCCGGTGGCGTTCGGCTGGGCGATGCCGTCGACGTCGATCCCGACGCGGTTGCTCTCCATGCCGCGTATGTTGTAGCCGGTATAGCCGCCGCGGTCGAAGCCGCTTTTGCCGTTGCCGGAACCGCCGCTGGCGCCGGTGGCGCTAATGAGCGGCTCGTAGCGCATGATGGAGCCAAAGTCGTTGGCCCCTTTATCCTGCAGCTCCTGAGCGCTGATCGAATGTTCGCTGCCCGCTTTCAGCAACGGCGCCGGCGCGGTAACGGTCATCCGTTCCGAGCTGTCATCAGAAGATGCGCTGCTGGTGGTTTTCGCGGTGGTATCAGCCGCCCCGGCGGAAGTTTGATAAATTGCTGTAAGCAAAGAAGTCACCAGCAGGCTTTTCTTGAACCATGCTGTTGATTGAGTGGAGTTATACATAGTAGCCACGCCTTAATCATTATTAGTATTGGCTCACGCGTTACTTCCAGAGTGCAGGTGTGTCCGGTTATTCCGTTACTGGACGTTTTTTCTCCATGCTTATTGATTGCGAATGGTAATGATAGGTATTATCGTTTGCAACAAAATAATCATGTATTCTTCAATTAATCTGCAAGTTGTTTACAATTTGCCCTTTGACCGACAGCGAGACGCCGATGAGCCACAAAGCCGCGATTACCATTACCTACTGTTCGCAGTGCAACTGGATGCTGCGCGCCACGTGGATGGCCCAGGAACTGCTGCACAGCTTTAGCACCGACATCGCCTCGGTCACGCTGATTCCGGGAACCGGCGGGATCTTCGTGGTGGCCGTTGATGATGTGCAAATCTGGGAGCGCAAGCAGGATGGCGGTTTCCCCGACGCGGCGGAACTCAAGCGCCGGGTGCGCGACGTATGCTTCCCGGAAAAAGCGCTGGGGCACGTGGATAAACCGGCATAATCCTCAGGGAGTATGGGGCTGCATCGCCCTCTATGAATGTGTATTATGAATGCATCTTTTCGGGGGGAACAGGCGATGGCGGGCAAACGTATTGCGCGGGAAAAAAAGACCATTAGCAGCATGATAACGCTCTACCAGCGCCGCTGCCCGGATGCCCGCGACGACGGCGAACACTATCAGGCGCTTAACGACTATGCCGACAAGCGGCTGGATAAATGCGTCTTTGGCGAAGAGAAGCCCGCCTGCAAGCAGTGCCCGGTGCACTGCTACCAGCCCGCGAAACGCGAAGAGATGAAGCGGATTATGCGCTGGGCGGGGCCGCGGATGCTCTGGCGGCACCCGATCCTGACGATTCGCCATCTGATCGATGACAAACGTCCGGTGCCGGAACTGCCGGAAAAGTACCGGCCTAAAAAATAGCGAATTTCCCCCGGAGGCGATGCTGCGCATCTGTCCGGGCTACGTCCTGGGGGAGAGGTAGCCCGGACAGGCGCAACGCGCCGCCTCCGGGAATAATGCCCGTCAAGGTAGCCCGGGTAAGGCGTCAGCCGCGACCCGGGGCCTCGCCGGAATGGGCTGTGGTTTGGCTATCGCGAACCGAGGTCCAGACAAACGCGATAACGAACAGAACGGTAAACAGCACCACGATGGTCGGCGCCGGGGCGCTGTCGAGATAAAACGACAGCCACACGCCGCCCAGCGAACAGCTTAACGCTATCGCCACCGCCAGCAGCAGGGCGCTGACAAAACGCCGCGTCAGCAGCAGCGCAATAGCCCCCGGCGCTATCAGCAGCGAAATCGACAAAATGATCCCCACCGCTTTCAGCGTCGCCACGATGGTCAGCGCAATCATGCACAGCAGCCCATAATGCAGCAGCCCGCAGCGCAATCCGCTGGCCTTCGCCTGCTGCGGATCAAAGGCGTGCAGCAGAAAATCGCGCCACTTCAGGCCGATAATCAGCGCAATCGCCAGCGCGATCAGCGACGTTTGTACAATATCGCTGGCGGAAATACCCAGCATATCGCCAAACAGAATATGATCGAGATGCACCTCCGACTGAATCGACACGTACAGCACCAGGCCCGCGCCAAACATCCCGGAAAACACGATGCCCATGATCGTATCGCGCTTAATACGGCTGTTATCGTCGAGATAACCGGTGGCGATGGCGCAGAACAACCCGGCGATAAACGCGCCGATGGCGAAGGGGATACCGAGGATATACGCCACCACCACCCCCGGGAAAACCGCGTGGCTCATGGCGTCACCCATCAGCGCCCAGCCTTTTAGCACCAAAAACACCGACAGCAGCGCGCAGGGGACGGCAACGATCACCGCCACCAGCATGGCGTTGACCATAAAAGAGAACTGGAAAGGTTCAAGCAGCGCGCTCAGCATGAGGCCTCCCTGGCGCGACGACGGCTGGCGAGCAGGCCGTGCTTCGGCGCGAAAACGAACGCGGTTAAAAACAGCAGCGTCTGGGCGACGACGATAATTCCGCCGGTCGCTCCGTCCAGATAGTAGCTCAGCCAGGCGCCGAAAAAGCTGGTCAGGCTGCCAATCGCCACGGCGATGGCCAGCAGGCGCGGGAAGCGGTCGGTCAACAGCCAGGCGGTAGCGCCGGGCGTCACCACCAGGCAAATCACCAGAAACGCGCCGACGGTTTGCAGCGCCGCCACGGTACAGGCCGCCAGCAGGGTAAAGAACAGCAGCTTCAGCCCGCTGGTATTGAGGCCAATCGAGCGGGCGTGATTCTCATCGAAAAAGGTCACCATCAGGTCTTTCCACTTCAGCAGCAGAATCGCCATCGAAATAAAGCCAATGGCCGCCAGCTGGATAATATCCTCCGGGGCGATGGCCAGAATATTGCCGAGAATAATGGTCTGGATATTCACCGAGGTCGGGTTCAGCGACACCATAAACAGGCCGATACCGAAAAAAGAGGAGAAGATCAGGCCGATAATCGCGTCTTCCTTCAGCTTCGAACGCTGATTAAGAAACAGCATGCTGCCCGCCGCCAGCCCGCCGGAAAGAAACGCCCCCAGCGCGAAGGGCAGGCCGAGCATATAAGCGCCCGCCACGCCCGGCACGATAGAGTGGGAGAGGGCGTCGCCAATCAGCGACCAGCCCTTGAGCATCAGGTAGCAGGAGAGAAACGCGCACACTCCGCCCACCAGCGCCGACACCCACATCGCGTTCAGCATATATTGATAACCAAACGGCTCCAGCAGCCAGCTCATCTTTCGCCTCCCGCCGCCCGACGGCTGATAAACGGCCGCTCATCGTCGGTAATAATCCGCTCTTCCGCGCCGCTCAGCACCACGTGGCGCAGCACGCCGCTAAACGCCAGTTCGAGGTTTTCGGCGGTAAAAGTGCTTTCAGTCGGGCCGCTGGCCAGCACGGTGCCTTTGACCATCACCGTGTAGTCGCAGAACTCGCTCACCGAGCCGAGGTTATGGGTGGAAACCAGCATGGTGCAGCCTTCGTCGCGCAGCTCCCGCAGCAGTTCGATGATGCGCGCTTCGGTCTGTACGTCGACGCCGGTGAAGGGCTCATCCAGCAGAATGACTTTCCCCTGCTGAGCGATAGCGCGGGCCAGAAACACGCGCTTTTTCTGCCCGCCGGAGAGCTCGCCGATCTGGCGCTGCCGGTACTCGCTCATGCCGACCCGCGCCAGGGCGGCATCGACAATCTCATGGTCGCGCGCTTTAGCCCGCCGCAGCCAGCCCATATGGCCGTAGCGCCCCATCATCACCACATCTTCCACCAGCACCGGGAAAGACCAGTCCACCTCTTCCGCCTGCGGAACGTAGGCGACAAGGTTCTGGCGCAGGGCGCGGTTAACCGGCTGGCCGAGGATCGCGATATCGCCCTTACCGACGCGCACAAAGCCCATCAGCGCTTTAAACAGCGTTGATTTGCCCGAACCGTTCACCCCAACCAGCGCGGCGATGGAACTGCGCGGCACGCGGAACGAGGCGTCGCGCAGGGCGGTATGACCGTTGCGATAGGTCACGCTGACGTTGTTGACCGCGAGGCCCGGCAGCTCGTTACTCATGCCTGTTTCCTTAGTCCGTCGTTGATGCCCTGGACGATGGTTTGGGTGGTGACGCGCAGCAGGTCGAGGTAGGTCGGCACCGGGCCATCGGCGGCGCTCAGGGAGTCGACGTACAGGACACCGCCGTAGTGGGCGCCTGCTTCTCTTGCCACCTGACGCGCCGGTTTATCGGAAATGGTGCTTTCGCTAAAGATAGTCGGGATATGCGCTTTCTTCATGGTGTCGATGGTTTTCCGCACCTGCTGCGGAGTGCCCTGCTGGTCGGCGTTGATCGGCCACAGATAGAGCTCCTGCAGGCCGTTATCGCGGGCCAGATAGGAGAACGCCCCCTCGCTGGTTACCAGCCAGCGCTTGTCCTGCGGCAGTTTCGCCAGTTCCGCCTTCAGCGGCGTCATGGTGTGGCGAATCTTCTCTTTGTAGGTCTCAGCGTTATGGCGATAGGCGTCGGCATTTTCAGGATCGTACTTCACCAGCGCGTCGCGAATGTTATCGACATAGATCAGCGCGTTGTCCGCCGACATCCACGCGTGCGGGTTGGGCTTACCGTTATACGGCCCCTCGCTGATGCCCATCGGCTGAATGCCGTTGCTGACCACCACTTCCGGCACGCCGTTCAGGTGCTGATAAAAGCGGGCGAACCACAGTTCAAGATTCAGTCCGTTGGCGAGGATCAGCTGCGCGCCCTGCGCGCGTTTGATATCGCCGGGCGTTGGCTGATATTCGTGGATCTCGGCTCCCGGTTTGGTGATGGAGCTGACGTCGGCGGCGTCGCCCGCGACGTTTTGCGCCATGTCGGCGATTACCGTGAAGGTGGTGATCACTTTAAATTTCTCTTTTGCCTGGACGGGGGCGACGGCCAACAGCGCCAGCGTGGCGGCAAACATCAGATGCTTCAGGGGGGGCAGGTGCAGCATAAGGTCCCTCACAACGTTGCGATTAATTAATCATCATTTATAGCCATTGCTATGTTATATAGCACACGCTATTTATAAATGAAAATAATTCTTATTTAGATGTGAGGCGAATGATTAGCGTGGGAACCAGCGGCGCGAGAGGAAAGGCCCGGCCACGCGGAAGGCCGGACGCTAGAATCAGGAGAGATCGGCCACCGACTGGCGCGGGATCAGGCGCCCCGCTAGCGTACGCCCTTCGGCGGAGAAGGTGGGGCGCTCGTCAATCAGGTTACGAATACGCTGCAGGCAGTTCTCCATCAGCTGCTCCAGCGGCCAGGAAATACAGGTG
Source organism: Klebsiella sp. MBT K-1 (assembly GCF_002556465.1). NCBI lineage: Bacteria > Pseudomonadati > Pseudomonadota > Gammaproteobacteria > Enterobacterales > Enterobacteriaceae > Klebsiella > Klebsiella sp. MBT K-1. The sequence continues at coordinate 123,207 of NZ_PDEL01000008.1, forward strand.
AGCGGCGGATTGAGCAGCGAGGCGAGGGGGGAATCCTCCAGGCTCAGCAGCGAGACCTCCTGCGGTACGGCAACGTTGAACTCGCGCAGCAGGCGCATCGCTTCGGCGGCGTAGCGGTCCCGTTTCACGATAATCACCGAGTATTTGCTGAAGCTGTTAATCAGCGTCAGCAGCGCCTGTTCAACGTTATCGTTGGCCGCCAGCATCAGCTGCCGGTTAAAAGGGATGGAGTAGTTTTGCAGAACGTTGCGATAGCCTTCGAGCATCTGGCGGCTGGCGTCATCGCTGTCGTTATCAACGAGCAGCGCGATATTGCGATGGCCCTTGCCGATCACGTAGCGGCAGGCGCTTTCGGTGGCGAAAGCGTAGTCGTAGCCCTGATTATTGACTCCGGCAATGCTGAAACGGTCAAAGGAGATCACGTTGCGCGGCGCCTCCGCCGGGACGGCGCCGAGCACCACCACCGCCACGCACTGGCGCTGTAAATCGTCAACCACCGCCGCCTGTTCCGCCGCATCCGTCACGTACTGAACAATCAGGTTTTTATTCAGCCCCTTTAGCGCTAATGAGAGCATCGGCAGCAGGCGCGCGCCGCTGCTGTCATCGTTCGCCGGGATCACCAGCCCCACGTGATTGGATGTCTGACTGGCGAGGTTTTGCGCGGCAAAGCTCGGGCGGTAGTTAAGTTCTTCTACCGCGCGCAGAACCGCTTCCCGGCTCTCTTCGCGCACGCCCCTGGTGCCGGTCAGCACGCGGGATACCGTCGCTCGGGAGACATTCGCTAATCTTGAAACATCATCAATGGTTGGCATGGCATTTTCTGTCTGAATATTTTCGCCTAGCTTAGCATACCTGCTGAAAAAAGTGTCTACCGCCGGCGGCCTTCAGCGCTGTCCAGAACCGGTAGCCAGGCCGCGCCGCGCACGCCGCTGGCGTCGCCGAAGCGGGCCTGTTTGATCTGCGTCCGGCAGCTATCGGAGAAGAGATACGGGACGATTGCCGACGGCAGCTGCTCATAGATTTGCCCGACGTTGGAGAGCCCGCCGCCCAGCACAATCACCTGCGGATCGAGGATATTGATTACCGACGCCAGGCTGCGGGCGAAAGCGTCGATAAAATGCCGCCAGTGGGCCAGCGCCAGGGGATCGCCGTTTTGCGCGGCGGCGATAATCGCTTCGGATCGCGCCTGCGCGCCGTAGCGGCGGGCAAAGCCGGTGCCGGAAATAAAGCTTTCGATGCAGTTCTCTTTTCCGCAGTAGCAGGGCTGTGCCGGGCCGTCGCGCTCGGGGCGGTAGCCCGGCAGGGGATTGTGTCCCCATTCGCCAGCGATGGCGTTAGGCCCGCTGAGCAGCCGTTGGTTCACCGCGACGCCGCCGCCGCAGCCGGTGCCGATGATGACGCCGAATACGGTCGTCGCCCCGGCGCCCGCGCCGTCCACCGCCTCAGAGAGGGTGAAGCAGTCGGCATCGTTCGCCATCCATACCGGTTGACCGAGCTCCCGCATCAGGTCGTGGCGTAGGTCGTGGCCGTTAAGCACCAGACAGTTACAGTTTTTAATCAGGCCGCTTTGCGGGTCGATAGCCCCCGGCAGGCCGATACCGAGGGTAAACGGACGCTCGCTCCAGGCGCGGACGCTCTCAATCAGCCCGAGCAGCTGCTGCATAAACGCGTCGTAGCTCTCTTTATGTGTCGGACGGCGCTGGCGATAGACGCATTCGCCCGCCGCGTTGAGCAGGACGGCTTCCATTTTGGTGCCGCCGATGTCTAAACCGAGATGTAGCATGGTTGTCCTTAATCGTGGTAGACGGTTTCCCGAGGCCAGCCGGTTTTCTCCGGGAGGAGGCTACGCATGCAGTCCAGGTAGCCCGGCTAAGCGCAGCGCGAGCCGGGAAGTCAGCCAGATGACATGAAAATTTACCGTTTTCCCGGGTCGCGGCGTAAACGCCTTACCCGGGCTACGTCACCTCCTCTCCCCTGGAGAGGAGGAACTCTACGCGTGCAGCGGTCGCGAGCGGTAAATGGCGATCAGTTCGCCGATCAGCTCTTTCGCCAGAATTGAGGTCATCAGATGATCCTGAGCGTGAACCATCACCAGGGTCATTTTGGTTTTACCCTCTCCCTCGTCGGCCTCAATCAGCTGGGTCTGCACCCGATGCGCCTCGCGGGCGAAATGCGCCGCTTCTTTCATTTTTTCGTCGGCGGCGGTGAAATCCCCCGCTTTAGCGCAGCTCAACGCTTCGTAGCACAGGCTACGCGACTGGCCGGCGTTGATGATGATACCCATCACCTGTTCTTCTAATTCCATGACAACCCTCTGAATAGTATGAATTATGCGGACTGCGGCGCGCTTTCGGCCTGGGCGGCCGCGTTAGCGTGCTCCTGCTCAAGCAGCTGTTTTTCGTAGGCTTTGAGGAACGGCAGGTACATCACCATCGCCGTCGCCATACAGATCAGGCACATGATCACCGGGCTAAAGCTCCAGTTCGCCGCCCATGAGGCGCCGATAGGGGCAGGCGTCGTCCACGGCGTCATCGACACCACGCGGCTCACCAGGTCCAGCTTCAGCGCAAAGTAGGCCAGGGTCGCGTTGATCATCGGCACCAGCACGAACGGCAGGAAGAACAGCGGGTTCATGATGATCGGCGCGCCAAACAGAATCGGCTCGTTGATGTTAAATACGCCCGGCACCACGCCCATCCGGCCAATCGTTCGCAGATGCACGGCCTTGCTGCGCAGCAGCATCAGCGCCAGCGGCAGGGTGGATCCGACGCCGCCGATCAGCAGGTAGTGATCCCAGAAGCCCTGGACGTAGATATGCGGGATCGCGGTGCCTGCGGCCATCGCCGCCTGGTTGATCGACAGGTTCGCCATCCAGAATGGATTCATGATCCCGGTGACGATCAGCGCCCCGTGGATCCCGGCAAACCACAGCACCTGGCACACCAGCACCGACAGCAGAATCGCCGGTAGGGTATCGGAAGCCGCCACCAGCGGTTTCACCAGCGACATGATCGCTTCCGGGATAATCATTCCCAGCTGCGCTTCGATAAACAGATTCAGCGGATGCAGCGTCAGCACGATCGCCAGCACCGGGATCAGAATTTCAAACGAGCGCGCTACGCCCGCCGGAACTTCAGGCGGCAGACGGATCGTAATGTTGTGCCGCTTGAGGAAGGCGTACAGTTCGGTGGAGTAAATCGCCACCAGAATCGCGGTAAAGATCCCCTGACCCGAGAAGTAGGCGGTGGAGATCTGGCCATCCTTCAGCGGCGCGGCCACCAGCAGAAACGACATCAGCGACAGCATCCCGGCGGTCAGCGAGTCCAGATTGTGGTGTTTCGCCAGGCTGGCGGCGATCCCGACGGCGATAAACAGCGTCATCACCCCCATGCTGAAGTTAAATGGCAGCATCAGCGCATCGCGATGATCGAGGGAAAATTGCAGCCAGGCGCGGGCAAAACCCCACGTCGTATCCGGAGAAAAAGGCGGGAAAATAAAGACCAGCAAAAACGAGCCGACGATCATAAAGGGCAGGGCGGTAATAAAACCGTCGCGGATGGAGGTAACGTATTTTTGCTGGCCGATCGCCCCCGCCATAGGGGTGATCTTCTGTTCAATCACGGCGATCAGCTTCGCGTACAGAGAGCTCATGATCTTTCCTTAATTTTTGTTATCGATAAGGGAAAGCGCGAAATCCAGCACGGCGCCGCCTTTCTGCATGCCGTAATCCATCATGTTGATGGGCTCCACGCGGATCCCGTATTTATCCGCCTGTTTTTGCAGATCTTTCTGCATGTATTTCACCTGCGGCCCCAGCAGGACCACCTGGTAATGGCCGACCTGCCGATCGAATTCCGCGACGCCGAAGGCGTTGATCTCCACCGGTAGACCGCGCTGCTCGGCTTCGGCGATCATTTTTTTCACCAGCAGGCTGGTGGACATGCCCGCGGAACAGCACAACATTATCTTTTTCATATATCGCTCCTGATGAGATGGATGCGCCGACTATAGTCATAATGGATATAAAACGGAAAGCGCTTTCCGTTTGTGGATTTATTTATTGTGACCACGATCACCTATGGCGGGCTTTTACTTTACCCGGGAGTGCGCGATCATCCTGGCGACCAACCTATTCTGAAAGGCAGGATTATGAACATTCAGTTGATGAATGTTGCCGTCGACATCATCGAGCAGCGTCTGGCGCCGCTGGCCAACGTTCTGACGCGCAATAACCACATCACGGCGATGCGCGACAGCTTTGCGCTGGCGATGCCGTTTGTGATTGTCGGAAGTTTGCTGGTGCCGATTTTGTTTCCGCCCGTTTCCATCGACGGCGCATCGTTTTTCGGCCAGTTCTATTTCCAGCTGCGTCCCATTCTGCTGCCGACTTTCGAACTGACTATCGGGCTGGTGGCGCTGATTGTGGCCTTCGGCGCCAGCGCCAGTCTTGCCAAGCAGTACCGGCTGCCGGAACGGCTCTGCGGGCTGACCGGCTGCCTGGCGTTCTTGCTGTTTATCGGCTTTCGCGGCAACGGCGCGGCCAATCTTTATCTTGGCGGGATGGGGATTTTTACCGCGCTGATTTCAAGTACTTACTCCATTGAGATCGTGCGCTTCTTCTACAAAAAAGGCTGGTGCATCCGCCTGCCGGAAGAGGTGCCGGTGATGACCCGCAACGGCTTTCAGCTGCTGATCCCGCTGCTGGTGGTGATGCTCTCCATCAGCGTCATCAACGCGCTGCTGTTGCAGAGCACCGGGCGCATTTTACCGGAGCTGATTAGCGAAGCGGTGCGGCCGCTGGTGGTGGCGTCCGACACCTTAACCGCGGTATTAATCTCTTTGTTTATCTGTAACCTGCTTTGGTTTGTCGGCATTCACGGGGCGCTGATTATCACCGGGATTATGAACCCATTCTGGATGACCTATCTGTTTGAAAACCAGCAGGCGCTGGCCGCCGGTTCCGCCACGCTGCCGCATATTTACCTGCAGGGATTCTGGGATTTTTACCTGCTGATCGGCGGCATCGGCTCCACCCTGCCGCTGGTGTTTATGGCGATGCGCAGCCGTTCGCGGCAGCTGAAAAGCGTGGGGAAAATTGGCTTGCTCCCCTCGCTGTTTAATATCAATGAGCCGATACTGTTTGGTTTTCCGATTATCATGAACCCGGTCTTTCTGCTGCCGTTTCTGTTTGTGCCGCTGATAAATGCCTGTATCGCCTGGTATTTAACCCAACTGGGGATTCTCGATCGGGCGGTGGCGATGCTGCCGTGGTCGATGCCGGCGCCGCTCGGCGCGGCGTGGTCAGCCAACGGCAGCTGGAAAAACTTATGCATGTGCCTGTTTGCCATTTTTAACGCCTGGATGCTCTATCGTCCGTTCTTCAAGGTCTATGAACGCCAGCTCGCCGACGCCGAACGCTAAGCTTTTCGCCTGCCAGCCACAGCCCGCCGCGCGCGGGCTTTTTTATTTCTGCCGGATTATGTGAACCTCATCACGAATATTCGCCCGCTCTCGTTAAAATTGTGAACTCATCCGGCAATTACGGAAAGCGATTTCCGTTAATGGATGTACATTTCCAATTTTGATCCGTAAATTTCCTCCCGTTCTCAGGCAGTGTTAATAAAAAAATAACCAAGGAATAAAAATGATCAGGCTAAATCATTCAATACCTCTGTCTTTACTCGCCCTCGCGGTGATGAGCGACTGCGCCATCGCCGATCCGAAGTACGATTTTATGCTCCACGGCTATATCCGTTCGGGGATCCTCGCCAACGCCGACGGCAACCGCGCCGACTCCGTTGGCCTGATGCCGGACGGCAAGTGGCGTCTGGGCAACGAAGAGGATACCAAGATCGAACTGATCCCGACGGTGACGTTAACCTCGGACAGCGGCGTGGTGGCTAAAGTCCAGGCCAACATTACCCATCAGTCGAAATGCACCTCCGACTGGAACTGTCAGGATGACGACGGGCATGATGTGCAGTTCCGCGAAGGTTTCGCCGAACTGTCAAACCTCGACTTCGCGCCGGAAATGACCTTCTGGGCCGGTAAGCGCTACAGCAGCTCCAACACCTCCAGCCACCAGTTCGACTGGGAGTACATTCAGTACAACGGTACCGGCGGCGGCTTCGACAATATGGATCTTGGCTTCGCGCGCTTCGATGCCGGGGTTTACGCCTTCTCGCCAACCGACGAAACCAAAGCCTACCCGGTCGACAAAGGCGATCAGGGCTATCCGGATGACTACTCGCTCAACCTGTGGCTGAAAAAGATCGGCGGAACCGGCTTCGACCTTGAGCTGATTGGCCACCACATGAACCGCAATGAGAAGCACCCGACCTCGGCGGAAAAGGGCTACGGCGTAACCGGCGTCTACAACTTTGACGGTTTTTACGGCCTGACTGGCGGCTACTCTCGCGTGGTCTTCCAGTACGGGCGCGGCCTGGCGGCCGGGGACTCGCTGGGTAAAAACGGCTGGGGCTGGGCAAACCTCGACGATACCCAGTCCTGGCGCGTGGTGCTGGATAACATGGCCTCGCTCGGCGACTGGGAAATCTCCACGTTTGCCTACTATCAGAAAGACAAAAACTACCGCTGGTGGACGGAAGATGCCGACGGCTGGGGACGCACCAGCTGGGTGGCGGGGATCCGCCCGTACCAGCAGATCACCAAAAACTTCGCCATGCAGTACGAGCTGGGCTACGAATATCTCGACGATAAAAACTACAAAGGCGTGGACGGTAAAGGCAAAGGCGGCCTGACGAAAGTGACCATCGCGCCGACCCTGACCTTTGATTCCGGCTTCTGGACCCGCCCGCAGCTGCGCTTCTTCGTCACTTACGCGAAGTGGGACAAAGGCGTGTCCGACGCGCTGGACGGCAACTATAACTGGGACACCAATACTATTTCCGCAGGCGGCTACTCGCGCAGCGGCGACACCGACACGCTGAACTTTGGCGTGCAGGCCGAAGTCTGGTTCTAAGGAGAGATAACGATGATTAAGCCGGTGACAAAACTGATGCTCGTCGCGCTGCTTTCGGCGCTGGGAAGCGCAGGCGCGATGGCCGCAGAGCGCTCGCACTTTGAACACTTTATTACCCGCGACGGCGCGACGCTAAAAGACGGCGACAAGGTTTTCCGCTTTGCGGGCATCCACGCGCCGGAGCTGCACCGTATCGAGGACGATGCGCGCGGTACCTGTAAGGCCGACACGCGCGGCTGGGGGCAATACTTCCGCTGGCCGACGGCGGAAGAGCAGGAAAACTGGATTAAGGCGATGGTGCAAACCGGCGCCAGGGCGCAGCGGGTATACGTGCTCTCGGTGCAGCAGACGTTTGACGAGGCCTGCGGTCGAGAAACCCATATTCTGGCCCCGGAAACCACCGACGGCATGCCGCGCCTGAACGAAAAGGCGATGCGGGTATACGACAACATGATCGCCGAGGCGGACAAACAGGGGCTGCGCCTGATCCTGCCGTTTATCGATCACTGGTGGTGGTGGGGCGGTCGCGAGCAGCTGGCGGCGTTCTACCACGAAAAGCCGGAGGATTTTTACCGTACCGACAGTAAAACCTTCAAGGCCTATCTTGACGTGATTCGCCAGGTTATCACCCGTACCAACAGCGTGACCGGTCGTCCTTATTTCGACGAAAAAGCGATTATGGCCTGGGAGACCGGCAACGAACTGGAAGACACCAACGCGGCGTTCCTTCAGCAGACCGCCGCGTGGATCAAAAAGTGGGCGCCGCATCAGCTGGTGGTCGATGGCACCTACAAGAAAATTAACGGGTTTGCGCTCAACGATCCTAATGTCGATATCGTCAGCAACCACTATTACACCAATGCCGATAACAACCATCCCGATCAGGTGAAAAAAGACCTGACGGCGGCAGCGAGTAAAAAAGTCTATATGGTGGGCGAATTCGGCCTGCTGGACGCGCAGCAGCTTAACGCCATTATGCAGTCGATCGTCCATAGCGAAGTCAACGGCGCGCAGGCGGCGGGCGGCTTGATTTGGGGCTTCCGCGGTCATCGTCATGATGGCGGTTTCTACTGGCATAAAGAGTCCACCGGCCACTACAGCTACCATCTGCCGGGCTTCCCGATGGAAGGTAAGGCCAATGAGGAAATGGAAGTGGTCGACCTGGTGCGGACCGCCGCGGCGCAGATGAACGGGCAGGAGAACGCGCCGCCGCTGCCGAAACCGGATGCGCCGACGCTGCGGGCGACGGATTCACCGTTTGCTATCAACTGGCTGGGGGCGGCGGTAGGGCGCGCTTATGATGTCGAGCGCGCTGATTCGGCATCCGGGCCGTGGAAAGTGGTGGGGCGCGATATTTCCGATGGCGTTAACGAGTGGAACCCGCAGACGATGGATCTGTTCCGCGATGACTATCGCAGTCTGCAACTGGGGAATACGTACTATTACCGCGTCATCGCTAAGAATGAGAGCGGGAGCTCAGCGCCTTCGAACGTGATTAGCGTGAAGCACACCCAGGCGAATCAGGCGCCGGTAGTCGCGCTGGCGGAGACGCTCACCACCAGCCAGGATCAGGGCGTGCAGCTGAGCGCGAGCTGGCGCGATGACGGACTCCCGGACCGCGACGTAAAGGTGAACTGGAGCAACGGCGGCAGCGCGCAGGCTCATTTCTGCGCGACGGATAAAGCCGAAACCCGCGCCTGGTTCAGCGCCCCCGGTGAATATGCGCTGACCTTTAGCGCCGATGACGGCCTGCTCAAAAGCAGCAAAACCGTAAAGGTCACGGTGACGGAAGCCGTCGGTAAAGTCCCCGCCGACTACTGCCGTTTTGGCGGTGGGGTATTGCACGTGACCGAGGGCAAGATTGAGGCGGCGAAAAGCGAGAAAGACGCGCTGACGATTGACGAAGACGGCTTCCTCGGGCCGTTCGCCAACGACGGCGATAAGGTGAGCTGGCAGGTTTCCGCGCCGTGGGCCGGCAAGTATCTGCTGCGGGTGACGTTCAGCGGCAAATGGGGCGGCAAGAAAAACTCGTTTATTGTCAACGGCGGCGCGCCAATCTCGGTTGAGTTCCCGCAGACCGATGAACAGGGCCAGCAGCAACTGGTGCCGGTCGAGCTGAAGGCCGGCGATAACCGCATCGACTTCGGTAAATTCGCCGGCGACTGGGGCTATATGTTTATCAAATCGATTGAAGTGGTTGCAGAGTAGTGCTTATTGGCTGCGCCCGTCGGGTGCGGCCTTTTTTAACTTACAGGAGGCGTTATGACCCGGTATCAGTTTCCGGAAGGCTTTTTTTGGGGCGCGGCGGCATCCGGTCCGCAAACGGAAGGCATCAGCAACAAGCCGCACCGTTCTATTTGGGACAGCTGGTTTGCCGAACAGCCGGAACGTTTTTATCAGCAGATTGGGCCGCAAACCGTTTGCGATACCTATCATCAGTATCCTCAGGACGTGGCGTTGATGAAGCGGACCGGGTTCAACTCCTTTCGCACGTCGATTCAGTGGTCGCGGCTAATTGATGACTTCGAAACCGGCGCGCCCAATGCGGACGCGGTGCGTTTCTATCATGCCTACCTTGATGAGATGATCGAAAACGGCATTGAACCGATGATTAACCTCTACCACTTCGACATGCCGGAAGCGCTGCAAAAGCAGTACGGCGGCTTTGAGTCGGCGCACGTGACGGATCTCTTCGCGCGCTTTGCCCGCACCGCCTTCGAGCTGTTTGGTCACAAAGTGAAATACTGGATCACCTTCAACGAGCCGATTGTACCGGTTGAGGGCGGCTATCTGTACGACTTCCACTACCCCTGCAAGAAAGACGGCAGTCTGGCGGCGCAGGTGGCGTTCAACATTATGCTGGCCCACGCCAAAGCGGTGCGCGAGTTTCGCGCGCTGGCGCTGGAGAGCGAGATTGGCGTGGTGCTGAACCTGACGCCCTCCTATACCCGTAACGACAGCGCTGAGGATAAAAAAGCGGCGTGGTATGCGGATCTGTTTTTCAACCGCAGCTTTCTCGATCCGCTGGTGAAGCATCAGTTCCCGAAAGAGCTGTGCGAAATTCTGGCCGCGCACGACTGCCTGCCGGAGGTGACAAAAGCCGACGTGGAGCTGATTACCGGATCGCGCGTCGATTTTCTCGGCGTTAACTATTACGTTCCGCGGCGGGTGAAGGCGCGCGAAAGCGACTATACGCTGGACTATTTCACCCCGGAGTTCTATTTCGAAAACTACGTGAATCCAGAAGGGCGCTTTAATCCTTATCGCGATAATAATGAGATTCTGCCGCAGGCGATTTATGACATTGCCGCCAATATTCGCGATAACTACGGCAATATAAAGTGGTTCCTCGCGGAAATCGGCATCGCGATGGATATTGAGTCGGAAGGCGAACCGGGCGAAGACGGGGTGATTGACGATTCGTTCCGCATCGGCCTGATGGAAGAGCATCTGGTGCAGCTGCACCGCGCGATAGCCGACGGCGCGAACTGCTTTGGCGTGCATCAGTGGACCTTTATCGATAACTGGTCATGGATTAACTCGTTCAAGCGCCGCTACGGTTTCTGGCGGCTTAATCTGCAAACCGGAGAGCGGCAGATAAAGCGCAACGCGCTGTGGTTTGCCGAGCTGGCGACCAGCAACGGCTTCAGTTCTGATAAATAGCTCGGCAAAATCCCCCGGAGGCGGCGCTTGACGCGCCTGTCCGGGCTACCAAACCGCACGAACTTGTAGCCCGGACAGGTGCGCCAGCACCGCCTCCGGGAAGCCGTACCCACCGGGCTTCGGATGCTCTCCCCGGTGGCGGCTGTCGCCTTACCGGGGCGACGGGTTCCCCGCCGTCTGCGGACAGGTAACCCGGACAGGTGCGTCAGCACCGCCTCCGGGAAGCCGTACCCAACGGGCTTCGGATGCTCTCCCCGGTGGCGGCTGACGCCTTACCGGGGCTACGAGGTCCCCGCAGTCTGCGGACAGGTAGCCCGGCTAAGGCGACAGCCGCGAGCCGGGGATTATCGGCGCTATTTTTTTATTTCCGCCAGCGAGGCTATCCAGTTCATCGCCAACTGCGGCCACTCGGCGGCGGGCAGGCCCCGGGTCCCGCGAATGCCAAATCCGTGTTTCCCCTCGGCGAACAGATGCAGCTCGGTCGGCACCTGCTGCGCGCGCAGGGCGTTAAACATCACCAGCGCGTTATCCACCGGCACCGAAGGATCGTCCACCGCGTGGAAAATAAAGGTCGGCGGCGTCTGCGTCGTGACGTTCTGCTCCGGTGAATAACGACGCTGCCGCTCCGCCGTCGGCGTTTCGCCAATCAACGCCTTGCGCGATCCGGGATGGGTAATCGCCGGATCCATAGAAATAACCGGATAGCCGAGCACCGCGAAGTCCGGCCGCGCGCTCTGCTGGTCGATAACATCCACGGCGGCGTAAGCCGGTTCGCTAAAACGGGTCTCCAGGCTGGCCGCCACGTGTCCCCCGGCGGAAAAGCCCATAATGCCGATTTTATGCGGGTCGATACGCCACTCGGCGGCCCGCGCCCGCAGGGTTCGCAGCGCGCGCTGGGCATCGGCCAGCGGCGCATCGCTGCCCTCCGCATGACCGTCCGCCGGCATCCGGTAGGTCATCACAAACAGGGTATAGCCCCGGGCGTTAAACTCCGGGGCGAGATCGCTGCCCTCTTTATCCAGCACCACCCGCTGATAAGAGCCGCCCGGCGTCACCAGCAGCGCGATACCGTTGGGCTTCTCCGGCGCGTAAACGGTAATTGTCGGAGCGCGAACGCCGGTGACCGCGCGATCGGGCAGCGAGGGGTCTTTGCTGCGCTCCACCAGCGATTCGCTCGCCGGGCTGTTTTTCGCGCCGGGCGCTTCACCGCCGGGCCAGACAGAAAAAGTGGGCAGAGAGGAAAATGCAGCCTGAGAAGAGAAAAGCAAAGCGATGGCGGCGGTCAGAGGTAAACGCGTCATAAGCATCTCCATTAAGGAAAAGGCTTATTTATCATCGATGAGCGGCGGGTAACGCGAGTTGCTTCACAGAACGCTGTTTCATTAAAATCAAAATGAAACAGCGTTCTGAAGATACGCCTACTGCAGCTGGTCTTTATGAATGCCCAACCGTTTCATGCGCGAAAGCAAAGTGGTGCGCTTTAATCCCAGACGCTGGGCCGCGCCCTTCGGTCCGGCGACCACGCCGTTGCTCTCTTTCAGCACCCGGACAATCAGCTGGTATTCATCTTCGCCTTCCTCCGGCAGCACTTCTGCCGCCAGCGGCTGCGGCTCGATGTTCATTTCCGGCAAGGAGAGCTGCAGCACGCTGCCGCGGGTCAGCAGCACCGCGCGCTCAATGACGTTTTCCAGCTCACGCACGTTGCCCGGCCACTCCATGCGGCTGAGAAGGCGCAGCGTTTCCGCCGGAATGCTGTCGATATTGCGTCCCAGACGGCGGGCGATTTTAAAGGTGAAGGCCTTCACCAGCAGCGGAATATCGTCCGGCCGCTCGCGCAGCGGCGGCAGGTGGATCGGGAAGACGTTCAGCCGATAGTAGAGATCGCTGCGAAATTCGCGATCGGCGACCATCTGCTTAAGATCGCGGTTGGTCGCGGCGATCAGGCGCACGTCGGTGTGAATCAGCTTATTGCTGCCGAGACGCTCGAACTCCTGCTCCTGCAGGACGCGCAGCAGCTTCGGCTGTAGCTCAACCGGCATATCGCCCACTTCATCGAGGAAAAGCGAGCTTTTGTCCGCCAGTTCGAAACGGCCGATACGCTGGGCGCTGGCGCCGGTGAAGGCGCCGCGCTCGTGGCCAAACAGGTCGCTTTCCAGCAGCCCGGCGGGCATCGCCGCGCAGTTCATTTTGACCATCCGCCGGCTATTGCGGCCGCTCAGATTATGAATAGCGCGGGCAATCAGCTCCTTACCGGTACCGGTTTCGCCGAGGATCAGCACCGTGCTGTCGCTCTGCGCCACCATCTCCACCTGCTTGAGCACGCTGTTCATCGCCTCGCTGCGGCCAATGATTTCGCCAAACTCGCTCTCCACGTTGTTGAGCTGTTCGGTCAGGGCGAGGTTCTCATCAACCAGCCGCTCTTTCAGGCGCTGAATTTCGCGGTAGGCGAGGGCGTTGTCGATGGCGATCGAGACGCGCTCGGCGATTTGCCGCAGCAGCTTAAGATTGGTGGTGGTGAACACTTTCTCATCGCACTGCGCCAGCTTCAGCACCCCGAGCAGGGTATTGCCGGACATCAACGGCAGCAGGCACAGGGTCTGAATTTTGTTATCCCACATCTCGAAAAGCATTTTTTCGTACGGCGCCAGCGGGTCATGCTCGTGCAGATTGAGCAGCAGCATCTCTTTACTTTTGAAGACCCGCTCGGTCAGGGTGCCGGCTTCATCCACTTCGCTCTGGTCGTGCACCGGGTGGCTGGCGTCGAGGTAGTGGGTGGAGTAGATGTTGAGCTTGCCTTTGCGGTTGCTGCGTAGCACCACGCTAATGGCATCGATGCGGAAGTAGCGGTGGATCTCTTTGGCCACTTCGCTGACCAGCTCGTCGATATCCAGCCGCGAGAGCACGGCGTTGGTGATCGCCACGAGGATGCGGAAGTTATCGCGCTCGTGGCACAGCAGGTCGTAATCGACGTTATTGCTGACCCGGCTCTGGATCTGCTCGGTCACCACGGCGACGATTTGCGTAAAAGTGTGCAGCCGCTGGTACTCTTTTTCAGTCCATGGCCGGTTGTCATCGCGGATGAATTCGCAGCCGCCGAAGATGCGGCCTTCCGCCGCCAGCGGCAGCAGGCAGTAATAGCCAAAGGTGGGATAGAGTCCGCTTCGGGCCAGCTGCGGCCAGGTCTCGGCAAAGGTGGCGCTATCGCAATGCAGCGCATCCGGTCGGGACAGCAGACGACGAACCGGGCCGTTGGCGAGGACGGTTTCATCTTCATAGCTCACCGGATGCCCGGCATCGTCGCAGGCGTGCCTTGTCGCGCGATGGTTGCCGGAATGCCACAGAATAATCGCCGCCCGGTCGGCGAGCGCGGACTGCTGCACCAGGCCGGTCAGCGTCTCGCTCAGCGCGGCCAGATCCGGCTGCTGTAATAAAATGCGGGTGATATCAAACAGACCCTGCTGCCCAAGATCGCCCATCGGTGTATACGACATTGCTTAAGTCCAAAAGCGCCGCAAAGCGGCGCAGAAGAAAGTGATGACACAAATAATAGTCTGTTTATAAAGCGGTTGTGACCGCCGTCCACCCATCCGCAGTTGCCCGCGGGTTTGGGCGGGATAATCATGCAGAGATCCTAATTTTTCCCCGGAGGCGATGCTGCGCATCTGTCCGGGCTACAGGTTCGTGCGATCCGGGTTAGGGTAGCCCGGACAGGCGCATCGCGCCGCCTCCGGGAAAGCTCCTGAATCTCGTTAACAAATTCTCGGCAGCGGCTCGGCGTGAGGAAGATCCAGCGTACGTTTGACGCCGTACAGGCCGATGGAGCGCACGCCCGCGCGCGCCACAACGTCGCCGATTATCGCCGCATCGCGGCCTAACGGATGAGACCGTAAATGCGCAAGTACGCTTTCCGCCGCTTCGCGGGCGACGGCGATCAACAGCTTGCCTTCGTTGGCAAAATTCAGCGCGTCCAGCCCCAGCAGCTCGCACACGCCGCGCACGGTCTCGTTCACCGGCAGCTTATTCTCATACAGCTCAATCCCGCAGCCGCTGGCGGCGGCGAACTCGTGGGCCACCGCGTTCACCCCGCCGCGGGTCGCATCGCGCAGCGCTTTAACGCCGGTAATATGATGCAGCGTCTGAATCAGCGGCGTCAGCACCGCGCAGTCGCTGGACAGCGCGCCGTCCAGCCCCATTTGCTCGCGCAGGTTGAGGATAGTCGCCCCGTGATCGCCAAGCGTACCGCTGACCAGCAGCACGTCGCCGGCGCTAATCTGCTGCGCCCCCCAGCGAATACCGGTGGGGATCACGCCGATCCCGGCGGTATTGATAAACAGCTTATCCGCCGCCCCGCGCGGCACCACTTTGGTATCGCCGGTGACAATGGCGATACCGGCCTCCCGGGCGGTCTGAGCCATGCTGTTCACCACCGCTTCGAGGGTGGCCATCTCTAGCCCCTCTTCGAGAATAAACCCGCAGGAGAGATAGCGCGGCAGCGCGCCGCTCACCGCCACATCGTTGGCCGTACCGCACACCGCCAGCTTGCCGATATTGCCGCCGGGAAAAAACAGCGGATCGATGACGTAGCTGTCGGTGGAGAAGGCGAGCCTGTCGCCCTGCGCGCTAAGCTGGGTGAGATCGAGACGCGCCTGATCCTCCTGCTCCGCCAGCCAGGGGTTGGCGAAAGCCTGCATAAACAGGTCGCCGATCAGCTGCTGCATCGCCTGACCGCCGCTACCGTGGGCTAACTGAACGCTTTTCATGCTTCGATTTCCTGACTGCGATATTGATACCAGGCGGCGCAGGCGCCTTCCGATGAGACCATCAGCGCGCCGAACGCGCTCTGCGGGTTGCAGGTCTTGCCGAACAGCGGGCACTGGTGCGGCTTACAGCGGCCGGTCAGCACCTCGCCGCAGCGGGCGCGCGGGTCGTCGCTGACCCGCTGCGGCGCCGGGCGGAAATGCGCCTCGGCGTCGAAGCGCTGGTATGCCGCCGTCAGATGCACGCCGGAGTCGCTAATCACCCCCAGCCCGCGCCACTCGCTATCGCCGCTAAGGCAAAACACCTCGGCGATGGCCGACTGCGCCAGCGGATTACCCTCATCGGGCACCACCCGGCGATACTGGTTCTCCACGTCGCTGTGCCGCGCTATTGTCTGCTCAACCAGCATCACCGCGCCTTGCAGTAGATCAAGCGGTTCGAATCCGGCCACCACTAAAGGACGATGATAGTCGCTGGCGATAAAGCCGTAGGCGTCGGTGCCAATCACCATGCTGACGTGACCGGGGGCGAGAAAAGCGTCGATACCGTTATCCGGCTGGTCGAGCAGGCTGCGCAGGGTCGGCAGCAGGGTGATGTGCTGGCAGAAAAAGTAGAAGTTGGCGACGCCGCGCTCGCGGGCCTGGCGCAGGGTCAGGGCGGTGGCGGGCATCGTCGTTTCAAAACCAAGGCCGAAGAACACCACTTCACGTTCGGGATTGTGCTGCGCCAGCTTCAGGGCGTCCATTGGCGAATAGACGATGCGGACGTCGGCGCCGCGCGATTTCGCCTGCAGCAGCGAGCCGTTTTTCCCCGGCACGCGCATGGCGTCGCCAAAGGTGCAGAAAATTACCCCCGGACGGCTGGCGATATCGATACAGGCGTCGATGCGTCCCATCGGCAGCACGCACACCGGGCAGCCGGGGCCGTGAATAAACTCGATATTTTCCGGCAGCAGCTGGTCGAGGCCGAATTTAAAAATGGCGTGGGTATGGCCGCCGCACACTTCCATAATGCGCAGCGGACGGTCGGCGGTATGCGGCAGCAGGCGCGCCCGCTGCCGGAGATGCTCCACCAGCTGCATCACCTGTTCCGGCGCGCGGTATTCATCGACATAACGCATTTACCGCTCCTCGCCGTACAGCAGCGCGCCGACGTCCGGCTCGACTTCAAACATATTTTGCAGCGCTTCGAGGGTGTCGCGGGCTTCGGCTTCGTTGATTACGCTCATGGCGAAACCCACGTGGACCAGCACCCACTGGCCGAGACGCGGCTGACCGCGGTCGTCGACCGCGCCGACTAAGGTGAGATCGACTTCGCGCTGAATGCCGCACACTTCGACCTTCGCCAGATTGCCGTCAATGGCGCAGATTTGTCCGGGAATGCCTATGCACATTGCTGCGCCTCCAGCCAGCTAAGCCACTGGTCCATGCCTTCGCCGCTGGTGGCGGAGAGCAGGATGATGTCAATATCCGGGTTCACCTCGCGAGCGCAGGCCAGACATTTCTCCACGTCAAAGTTGAGATACGGCAGCAGGTCGACCTTGTTGAGCAGCATCAGGCTGGCGGCGGCGAACATATGCGGATACTTCAGCGGTTTGTCTTCGCCTTCGGTGACCGACAGCACCGCCACTTTATGGCGTTCGCCGAGGTCGAAGCTCGCCGGGCACACCAGGTTGCCGACGTTTTCGATAAACAGGATCCCGCGGTCATCCAGCGGCAGGCGCGGCGCGGCGTCGGCGATCATCTGCGCGTCGAGATGGCAGCCTTTACCGGTGTTGACCTGAATCGCCGGGGTGCCGGTGGCGCGGATGCGCGCGGCGTCGTTCACCGTTTGCTGATCGCCTTCAATCACCGCGCAGGCGGTTTTCGCTTTCAGCCGCAGCAGGGTTTCCGTCAGCAGGGTGGTTTTGCCGGAGCCCGGGCTGGAGACCAGGTTCAGCACCAGCTGGTTTTTAGCGGCGAAGCGCGCGCGGTTGCGGGCGGCCAGACGGTTGTTTTTATCCAGCACGTCGATTTCCACTTCCAGCATCCGCCGCTGGCTTTGGCCCGGCGCGTGGGTACCCGCCTCGCCGTGACCGTAGTGCAGGTCGCCCGCTGCCGAGCGGGTGGGGGAAAAGTTATCGGTTTTCACGCCGGTAATGTTCATCATCTGGCGCGGGGCAGGCGCGAAGGGGGCGCTGCGAAACGCCGAATGCGGGTTATGCTCATCGCCTTCTATATAAAGGTTGCCTTCACCGCAGCCGCAGGTTGTACACATATGTCACTCCTGAGTTACTTCTATTCGCTGAATCTGTAAGCCGTCATCCGCCACGATCTGCAGCCGGTCGCTCTGACACTGCGGGCAGCGGCGCACGTGCTGCGAGATGAGATGCACGTACTGCTGGCAGGTTTCACACCAGCATTCAGCCTGTTGCTCGGCGATATGCAGCTCGCAGCCTTCCGCCAGCGTGCCGCGGCACACCAGCTCAAAGCAGAAGGTCAGCGCGCTGGCCTCCACGCAGGAAAACGCCCCGACCTTCAGCCACACGCCGGTGACCCGACGCGCGCCGGCCTGCTGCGCCTGCTGTTCGATAATTTCCAGCGCCCGCTGGCTAAGGGTGATTTCGTGCATGGTGCCTCCGTATCGCGATGGCCCTTTAATGCAATAACGATGCCAGGTCACAGGTAATGTCACGGAAATGTCGATGACGCGCGTCAGATATCGTCATCGACATGTCTTTCTGCCGTCCGGTATTTAATAAATTCATTTAAAATCAATAAATTAATTTTTGGCATGGAAAATGCTTAACCGGTGCATCTCATACAACGGGGGATCCGGGATGACTATTTGGGAATTAAGTGAAAAGGCGGACTACATCGCCGATCGTCACCGCCAGCATCAGGAGCAGTGGCACACCTATTGCAACTCCCTGGTACAGGGAATAACCCTGTCGAAAGCGCGTCTGCATCACGCCATGAGCTGCGCGCCGGATAAAGAACTGTGCTTCGTCCTGTTTGGCCATTTTCAGGTCTACGTCGCGCTGGCGGAAGGGTTTAACAGCCACACCATCGAGTATTACGTGGAAACCAAAAACGGCGACGACAGGCGTCTGATCGCCCAGGCCACGCTGGGCTCGGATGGCACTATCGATGGCCGGATCAGCAACCGCGACCGCGAGCAGGTTCTCGAGCACTATCTGGCGACTATCGCCAGCGTTTACGACCGTCTCTATGAGGCTATCGAACAAGACCAGCCGGTGGATTTAAGCCACCTGACGCTGGCCCGTTAATCGTCAGGTGTCGACAAGTGTCGAAGCTGACACCTGCGCAACCTGTTTTCGTCAAAAATGACTTTCACCCGAGGATGACCCGGTGAACCGTTTTGTAATTGCTGACTCCACCGTCTGTATCGGCTGTCGCACCTGCGAAGCCGCCTGCGCTGAGACTCACCGCCAGCATGGCCTGCAAGCCATGCCCCGGTTGCATTTAATGCGCAATGAAAAAGAATCCGCGCCGCAGATGTGCCACCACTGTGAAGATGCGCCCTGCGCCGCCGTCTGCCCGGTTAACGCCATTAATCGCGTTGATGGCGCGGTGCAGCTCAACGAGAGCCTGTGCGTAAGCTGCAAGCTGTGCGGCATCGCCTGTCCGTTCGGCGCCATTGAGTTTTCCGGCAGCCGTCCGCTGGATATACCGGCTAACGCCAATACCCCCATGGCCCCCGCCGCGCCGCCGGCGCCGGCCCGCGTCAGCACGCTGCTCGACTGGGTGCCGGGCGTGCGCGCTATCGCCGTTAAATGCGACCTGTGCCACTTCGACGAGCAGGGCCCGGCGTGCGTTCGTACCTGCCCGACCAACGCGCTGCTGCTGGTGGATATCCGCGATATCGCCCAGGCCAGCAAGCGTAAGCGGCAGCTGACTTTTAATACCGACCTCGGCGATCTGTCGCTGTTCCAGGCGCAACAAGGGGACGTGAAATGAGTGTGATTTCCTTAGTGAATCAGGCGGTGGCCTGGTACGCCGCCAGCGCGGTGCTGGCGTTTCTGTTCGCCCTGCGCAAACCGCTGAGCGGGGCGATCGCCGGGATCGGCGGCGCGGTCGCCAGCGCGATGCTGGTGCTGGCGGGCGGAACGGCGCTGCTGATGCCGGAGCGCGTCAGCGGCGGTATGCTGCAGATGCTGCACCTGACCCTGCGCGTGGGCGGCGTCAACGCGCTGTGGCTGCTGGCGATCGGCCTGTCGGCGCTGCCGATTTCGCTGTTCAATATCGCCTGGCATCGCCACTCGCAGGTCAAAGCCAACGGCCTGCTGGTGAATCTGCTGCTGGCCGCCGCCGTCTGCGCGGTGGTGGTGACGAACTTCGGCGCGCTGGTGGTGATGGCGGAGATTATGGCCCTGTGCGCCGCGTTTCTTACCGGCTGCGCGCAGTCCGGCAAGCTGTGGTTTGCGTTGGGGCGTCTGGGTACGCTGCTGATGGCGTGGAGCTGCTGGCTGGTGTGGTCGTCCTACGGCACCCTTGAGCTGGCGCAGATTAACCAGCTGGCGCTGGCGGTACCGCAAAAAGCGCTGCTGTGGCTGCCAGGCCTGATCGGCTTTGCGCTGCTGGCCGGGGTCATTCCGCTGCACGGCTGGGCGCCGCAGGCTCACGCCGGCGCCAGCGCGCCGGCCGCCGCGCTGTTTTCCACGGTGGTGATGAAGGTCGGTCTCTACGGCATCCTGACGGTGTCGCTGGCCGGTAGCGTACCGCCGCTGTGGTGGGGCGTGATGCTGCTGGTGCTGGGGATGATCACCGCCTTCGTCGGCGGACTGTACGCCCTGATGGAACACAATATTCAGCGCCTGCTGGCGTACCACACCCTGGAAAATATCGGCATTATCCTGCT
This sequence comes from Klebsiella sp. MBT K-1, assembly GCF_002556465.1. Lineage (NCBI taxonomy): Bacteria > Pseudomonadati > Pseudomonadota > Gammaproteobacteria > Enterobacterales > Enterobacteriaceae > Klebsiella > Klebsiella sp. MBT K-1. The sequence continues at coordinate 143,470 of NZ_PDEL01000008.1, forward strand.
CGGCCTCGGGGCGTTCGTCACCGGCGTGGCGACCCATAACCCGACCCTGATGGTGCTGGGTTTTATCGGCGGCATGTATCACCTGATCAACCACAGCCTGTTTAAAACCACCCTGTTCCTCGGCGCGGGGGCAGTGTGGTTCCGCACCGGTCATCGCGATATCGAAAAGCTCGGCGGCATCGGCAAGAAAATGCCGCTGATTTCGCTCTCCATGCTGGTGGGCCTGATGGCGATGGCCGCGCTGCCGCCGCTGAACGGTTTTGCCGGGGAGTGGGTGATCTATCAGTCCTTCTTCAAGCTGAGCACCGGCGACGCGTTTGTTGGCCGCCTGCTGGGGCCGCTGCTGGCGGTGGGCCTGGCGATTACCGGCGCCCTGGCGGTGATGTGTATGGCGAAAGTCTACGGCGTCACCTTCCTCGGCGCGCCGCGCAGTAAAGAGGCGGAAAACGCTACCTGCGCGCCGGGGCTGATGACTTTTAGCGTGGTGCTTTCTGCCGTTTGCTGCGTGATTGGCGGGGTTGCCGCGCCGTGGCTGCTGCCGCTGGTGAGCGGGGCGTTTCCGGTGCAGGCGGAGGTCTCCAGCGTGGTCTCCCAGCCGCTGATCGCCATTCTGCTGATTGCCTGCCCGCTGCTGCCGCTGCTGCTGATGATCCTCTTCAAGGGCGATCGCCTGCCAGCGCGCTCCCGCGGCGCGGCCTGGGTCTGCGGTTACGACCATGAAAAATCCATGGTGGTGACCGCCCACGGTTTCGCCATGCCGGTGAAAGAAGCCTTTGCGCCGATTCTCAAGCTGCGCCACTGGCTGAACCCGGTACGCCTGGTGCCCGGCTGGCAGAACGCTTCCGTGCCCGCGCTGTTTCGCGGCGTGGCGCTGGTGGAGCTGGCGGTACTGGTGGTGATTGTGATTTCCCGAGGAGCCTGAGAATGAGCGTATTAATTGCATTGTTGCAGGCGCTGGTGCTGTTCGCCGTCGCGCCGCTGTTGTCCGGGGTGACCCGCGTCGCCCGCGCGCGTCTGCATAACCGCCGCGGCCCGGGTGTGCTGCAGGAGTACCGGGATATCCTGAAGCTGCTGGGCCGTCAGAGCGTTGGCCCGGATGCTTCCGGCTGGGTCTTCCGCCTGACGCCGTACGTGATGGTCGGCGTGATGCTGACCATCGCCACCGCGCTGCCGGTGGTGACCGTTGACTCGCCGATGGCGGGGCTGGGGGACCTGATCACTCTGATCTACCTGTTCGCCATTGCCCGTTTCTTCTTCGCTATCTCCGGCCTTGATACCGGCAGTCCGTTTACCGCTATCGGGGCGAGCCGCGAAGCGATGCTCGGCGTGCTGGTCGAGCCTATCCTGCTGCTCGGCCTGTGGGTCGCGGCGCAGGTCGCCGGTTCCACCCATATCAGCAGCATCGCCGACACCATTTACCACTGGCCCACCGCCCGCACTCTTCCGCTGATTCTGGCGTTGTGCGCTTGCGCCTTCGCTACTTTTATCGAAATGGGCAAGCTGCCGTTCGACCTGGCGGAAGCGGAGCAGGAGCTTCAGGAAGGTCCGCTCTCGGAATACAGCGGCAGCGGCTTCGGCGTGCTGAAGTGGGGCATCAGCCTCAAGCAGCTGGTGGTCCTGCAGATGTTCGTCGGCGTATTTATCCCGTGGGGACAGATGACCAGCTTTAGCGTCGGCGGTCTGCTGCTGGCGCTGGTGGTTGCCGTCGTCAAGCTGGTGCTTGGCGTGCTGGTGATTGCGCTGTTCGAAAACAGCATGGCGCGTCTGCGCTTTTGCGCCACCTCCCGCGTCACCTGGGCCGGGTTTGGTTTTGCCTTTTTAGCCTTCGTCTCCTTGCTGGTGGCGTGATTTAAGAGAGTTTGAGCATGTCTGAAGAAAAAATCGGTCAACATTATCTCGCCGCGCTGCACCAAACCTTTCCGGGCGTGGTGCTGGATGAAGCCTGGCAGACCAAAGACCAGCTGACGGTCACGGTAAAGGTCAACTATCTGCCGGAAGTGGTCGAGTTCCTGTATTACAAGCAGGGCGGCTGGCTGTCGGTGCTGTTCGGCAATGACGAACGCAAGCTGAACGGTCATTACGCCGTCTATTACGTCTTGTCTATGGAGCAGGGCACGAAATGCTGGATCACCGTGCGCGTGGAGGTGGACGCCAACAAACCGGAATACCCGTCGGTGACGCCGCGCGTGCCTGCCGCCGTGTGGGGCGAGCGCGAAGTGCGCGATATGTACGGCCTGGTGCCGGTGGGGCTGCCGGACGAGCGCCGGCTGGTGCTGCCGGACGACTGGCCGGATGAACTCTATCCGCTGCGTAAAGACAGCATGGACTACCGCCAGCGTCCGGCGCCGACCACCGACGCCGAAACCTACGAGTTTATCAACGAGCTGGGGACTAAAAAGAACAACGTGGTGCCGATTGGCCCGCTGCACGTCACCTCCGACGAACCGGGCCACTTCCGCCTGTTCGTTGACGGCGAGAATATTATCGACGCCGACTATCGCCTGTTCTACGTCCACCGCGGGATGGAAAAGCTGGCGGAAACCCGCATGGGCTACAACGAAGTCACCTTCCTCTCGGACCGCGTGTGCGGCATCTGCGGCTTCGCCCACAGCACCGCCTATACCACCTCGGTGGAAAACGCGATGGGCATCGTGGTGCCGGAGCGCGCGCAGATGATCCGCGCCATTCTGCTGGAGGTGGAGCGCCTGCACTCGCACCTGCTGAACCTCGGCCTCGCCTGCCACTTCACCGGCTTCGACTCCGGGTTTATGCAGTTCTTCCGCGTGCGCGAAACCTCGATGAAGATGGCGGAAATTCTCACCGGGGCGCGTAAAACCTACGGCCTGAACCTGATTGGCGGCATTCGTCGCGATCTGCTGAAAGAGGACATGATCCAGACCCGCCAGCTGGCGCAGCAGATGCGCCGCGACGTGCAGGAGCTGGTGGACATGCTGCTCAGCACGCCGAATATGGAGCAGCGCACGGTCGGAATCGGTCGTCTCGACCCGCAAATCGCCCGCGACTTCAGCAACGTCGGCCCGATGGTGCGCGCCAGCGGCCACGCCCGCGATACCCGCGCCGATCACCCGTTTGTCGGCTACGGCCTGCTGCCGATGACCGTCCACAGCGAGCAGGGCTGCGACGTGATTTCGCGCCTCAAGGTGCGTATCAACGAAGTCTATACCGCGCTGAATATGATCGACTTCGGCCTTGATAACCTGCCGGGCGGCCCGCTGATGGTGGAGGGCTTCACCTATATTCCGCACCGCTTCGCGCTCGGCTTCTCGGAAGCGCCGCGCGGGGATGATATCCACTGGAGCATGACCGGCGACAACCAGAAGCTGTACCGCTGGCGCTGCCGGGCGGCGACCTACGCCAACTGGCCGACCCTGCGCTATATGCTGCGCGGCAATACCGTTTCCGACGCGCCGCTGATTATCGGCAGCCTCGACCCGTGCTACTCCTGTACCGACCGCATGACCGTGGTCGACGTGCGCAAGAAGAAAAGCAAAGTGGTGCCGTACAAAGAGCTGGAGCGCTACAGCATCGAGCGTAAGAACTCGCCGCTGAAATAAGGAATCGCCATGTTTACCTTTATTAAAAAAGTCATCAAAACCGGCACCGCGACGCACTCATACCCGCTGGAGCCGATGCCGGTGGATAAAAACTTCCGCGGCAAACCGGAGCATAATCCGCAGCAGTGCATCGGCTGCGCCGCCTGCGTTAACGCCTGCCCGTCGAACGCCCTGACGGTGGAGACCGATCTGGCCGCCAACCAGCTGGGGTGGCAGTTCAACCTCGGGCGCTGCATCTTTTGCGGACGCTGCGAAGAGGTCTGCCCGACGGCGGCGATTAAGCTCTCTCAGGAGTACGAGCTGGCGGTATGGAAGAAAGAGGATTTTCTCCAGCAATCGCGTTTTGCCATTTGCCACTGCCGGGTGTGTGAACGCCCATTCGCCGTACAGAAAGAGATCGACTATGCCATCGCGCTGCTCAAACACAACGGCGATAGCCGCGCCGAGCTGCATCGCGAAAGCTTCGAGACCTGCCCGGAGTGCAAACGCCAGAAGTGCCTGGTGCCGTCCGATCGTATTGAACTGACTCGCCATATGAGAGAGGCCAGCTGATGAGCAACTTATTAGGCCCGCGCGATGACAACGGCATTCCGGTGCCGATGACGGTGGATGAGTCCATCGCCAGCATGAAGGCATCGCTGCTGAAGAAAATTAAGCGTTCCGCCTACGTTTATCGGGTGGACTGCGGCGGCTGCAACGGCTGCGAGATCGAGATTTTCGCCACCCTGTCGCCGCTGTTCGACGCCGAGCGCTTTGGGATCAAAGTGGTGCCGTCGCCGCGTCACGCCGATATTCTGCTGTTTACCGGGGCGGTGACCCGGGCGATGCGTTCTCCCGCGCTGCGCGCGTGGCAGTCCGCGCCGGATCCGAAAATCTGCATCTCCTATGGCGCCTGCGGCAACAGCGGCGGCATCTTCCACGACCTTTATTGCGTGTGGGGCGGAACCGATAAAATCGTGCCGGTGGATGTCTATATTCCCGGCTGCCCGCCCACCCCGGCCGCGACGCTGTACGGCTTCGCGATGGCGCTGGGCCTGCTGGAACAGAAAATCCACGCCCGCGTGCCGGGCGAGCAGGACGAGCAGCCGACCGAACTCCTGCACCCGGATATGGTACAGCCGCTGCGGGTGCGCATCGATCGCGAAGCGCGCCGGCTGGCGGGCTATCGCTACGGCCGGCAGATTGCCGACGACTATATGCGCCTGCTGGGGCAGGGCGATAGCCAGGTGATGCGCTGGCTGGAGGCGGAAAAAGATCCGCGTCTGACCGAGATCGTCACCCATCTGAACCAGGTCGTAGAAGGAGCGCGTATCCGATGAGCGAGACGGTGGTGTTCAGTCAACTGAGCCGTAAATTTATTGATGAGAACGACGCCACGCCTGACCAGGCGCAGCAGGTGGTCTATTACAGCCTGGCGATTGGCCACCACCTCGGCGTGATCGACTGCCTGGAGGCGGCGCTGAGCTGCCCGTGGCAGGCGTATCTGGCGTGGATTGCGACCCTCGAAGAGGGCAGCGTCGCGCGGCGCAAAATGGAAGGCGTGCCGAAGTACGGCGAGATCGTCATCGATAGCAATCATGTGGCGATGCTGGCCAACGCGTTTGATAAAGCGCAGGCCCGGCAGACCCCCGAGCAGCAGGCATGGAGCAAAACCCTGCTCAGCATGCTGCATGATATTCACCAGGAAAGCGCCATCTATCTGATGGTGAGGAGACTCCGTGACTGACGTTTTACTCTGTGTCGGCAACAGTATGATGGGCGACGACGGCGCCGGCCCGCTGCTGGCGGAGATGTGCGCGGCTAATCCCGTCGGCGAGTGGGTGGTGATTGACGGCGGCAGCGCGCCGGAAAACGACATCGTCGCCATTCGCGAGCTGCGCCCCGAGCGCCTGCTGATCGTCGATGCTACCGATATGGGCCTGAACCCCGGCGAGATCCGTATCGTCGACCCGGACGATATCGCCGAGATGTTTATGATGACCACCCACAATATGCCGCTCAACTATCTGATCGATCAGCTAAAAGAGGATGTCGGCGAGGTGATTTTCTTAGGCATTCAGCCGGATATCGTCGGCTTTTATTATCCGATGACCCAGCCGATCAAGGACGCGGTCGCGACGGTGTACGCGCGGCTTGATGGCTGGCAGGGGCAGGGCGGTTTCGCGGCGCTGGAAGCCGCTGAGGAACCGGAGTTCCCCGGCTAAGCGCAGCGCAAGCCGGGAGTTCGGCCAGGAGGGAGCAAGTGTACTTTTTTTCCCGGGGCGCGGCGTAAACGCCTTACCCGGGCTACGGCTACTTTTGTCACCCGTAGCGTTTATCATTCCCGGAGGCGATGCTGCGCATCTGTCCGGGCTACCGGTCCGCGGGCGTTGATGAACCTGTAGCCCGGCTAAGCGCAGCGCGAGCCGGGAAAATTTCTACGCCAAATCTTCCCCGTTGCTGGCAATCACTTTCTTATACCACCAGAACGACTTCTTGCGCCTGCGCGCCAGCGTGCCGTGACCGGCATCGTCGCGGTCAACGTAGACAAAGCCGTAGCGCTTGCTCATCTCGCCGGTGGAGGCGGACACCAGATCGATACAGCCCCAACTGGTATAGCCCATCACCGGGATGCCATCTTCGATGGCGTCGCCCATCGCCTGAATATGCTCGCGCAGATAGCTGATACGGTAGTCGTCGTTGATCTCGCCGTTAGCGTCAATCTCATCGAACGCGCCGAGACCGTTCTCCACGAGGAACAGCGGTTTCTGGTAGCGGTCATACATCATATTCATGGTGATACGCAGGCCGAGCGGGTCGATGCCCCAGCCCCATTCGCTGGCTTTGATGTACGGGTTTTTCAGCGACTTAACGATATTGGCGGCGCTGGTGTTGCCGGCGTTCATCTCCGCCGACGCGCAGCGCGAAGCGTAGTAGCTGAAGGAGACGAAATCGACGGTATGGCGCAGGATTTCATCATCGCCCGCTTCTTTGGCGATGGTCACGCCTTTCTCGCGGAATACCCGCGCCGCCCACACCGGATACGCGCCGCGCGCCTGGACATCGATAAAGAACAGGTTCTCGCGATCTTTCTCCAGCGCCATCCACACGTCTTCCGGCTTACAGGAGTAAGGGTAGAAATTGCCGCCCGCCAGCATACAGCCGACCTGATTTTGCGGATTCACCTCGTGGGCGATTTTGGTCGCTAAGGCGCTGGCGACCAGTTCATGATGGGCGGCCTGGTATTTCACCTGCTCCTGATTTTCCCCCTCTTCAAACACCAGACCGGCGCCGGAGAATGGGCTATGCAGCATGATGTTGATTTCATTGAAGGTAAGCCAGTATTTCACTAACCCATCAAAGGCTTCAAAACAGGTACGGGCGTAGCGGGTGAAAAATTCCACCATTTTACGATTGCGCCAGGAGCCGTACTCGGTGACCAGGTGCATCGGCACGTCGAAATGGCACAGCGTCACCAGCGGCTCGATATTATGCTTTTTACACTCCTCGAACAGCGAGCGGTAGAAGGCGATCCCTTCCGGGTTCGGTTCCAGCTCATCGCCCTCAGGAAAGAGGCGGCTCCAGGCGATAGAGGTGCGGAAGACGCTAAAGCCCATCTCGGCCATCAGGGCGATATCTTCTTTATAACGATGATAAAAATCGATCGCCTCGTGGCTCGGGTAGAACTCATCTTCGCGTAGCGCGAAGCGTTTCTCCTGCCCCAGCTTGACCGCGAGGCGGTGAGCCCCGTGAGGAATCATATCGACGGTGGTCAGCCCTTTGCCGCCCTCCAGATATGCCCCTTCGGACTGGTTGGCGGCCAGCGCGCCGCCCCATAAAAATCCCTGTGGAAAAGTCGCCATGCGTTACCTCGTTAACAAAATGGTGTTCAGGCGTGAGAAGCCTGGGTGCCGGCCTGACGCTGTCTGGCGTCGGCGGCGGCTTCTTCTTGCGGAATATCTTCAAAGCCGAGCATCAGCGTCAGGACAAACGACAGCACCACCGCCAGCGCCATGACGCCAAAGACCCAGACGATGGTCATCGGATTGGCCGGGTCGAAAAACTGGACGCTGGTGAACAGGCCCGGCGCCGCCATCGAGTGGCTGGCGAGCCCGGCAATGCCGGCCACCGCGCCGCAGATAAAGCCGCTAATCAGGCTGGCGATAAGCGGTCGCTTCAGCCGCACCGCCACGCCGTACAGCGCCGGTTCGGAAATCCCCGCCAGAATCGCGGAAGCCGCGGCCGCCAGCGCCGTCTGGCGCAGCTCAGGGTTTTTGGTTTTCCATGCCACCGCCAGCGATGAGCCGCCCAGCGACAGGTTGGCGCCGATTTCCGACGGCATCACCATGCCCTCTTTGCCGGTTTCGGCGATGGTCTGAATGATAGTCGGCGTGAAGACGCGGTGCATCCCGGTCATCACCAGCAGCGGCCACAGGGCGCCCATAATCGCCACCGACAGCCAGCCGAGGTAGCTGTGGATCGTATAGACCAGCGCGGAAATGGCGCTACCGATCCAGATACCGAGCGGGCCAATCAGCAGAATCGACAGCGGGGCGGCAATCAGCACGATCAGCATCGGTTTAAGGAAGTTTTTCGTCACCGCCGGGGTGATACGGTCGACCCAGCGTTCGATATAAGAGAGGCACCAGGTCATCACCAGCGCCGGGATCACGGTATAGGTATATTTCACCGCCGTCACCGGAATAAAGGCGAACTCCACGTGCTCGCCCTGGGCGGCTTTGGCCATCAGCTCGATAAAGCTCGGGTGCACCAGCACCCCGGCAATCGCAATCGCCAGCGACATATTGGTTTTAAATTTCACCGCCGCGGAGGCCGCGACCATCAGCGGCAGGAAGAAGAACGCGCCGTCGCCGATAACCGTCAGGATGGTCAGCGTTGGCGCGCCTTTCGGCAGCGCGCCGGTCATCTCTAAGATCATCGCCAGCAGCTTGACCATCGATCCGCCGATAATCGCCGGGATCAGCGGCGACATGGTGCCGATCAGCGCGTCGAGGATCCCGGCGCCGATGCGCTTCAGGGTGATCGGCGGTTTCCCCTGCGGTTCGACAGGGCGCAGATCCCCCGGCAGCAGGGCGACCACCTCGCGGTAGGCCTGGGAGACGGTATTGCCGATGATGACCTGACACTGGTTATCGCTACGCACGACGCCGAGTACGCCTTTCAGCCCTTTGAGGGTGGCGCTGTCGACCCGCTCGTTGTCTTTGACCACAAAACGCAGGCGGGTCATGCAGTGGGTGACGGCGGCCACGTTATCTGCGCCGCCAATTGCCGCCACAACCTGCTGCGCCAGAGCTGCATAATTTTTAGACATCGGATTTTATCCTGTTTATCAATGGGGTACTGGCTTGTCACCGCGCCGGAAAGCGGAGCGGCATGATGCATATATAGGAAACCGGTTCCACAAAATCATGATTAGTTTCATGAATGCATACAAGAAATAAAAAAATAAGATCTCGATTTTGTGATTTTGATCGCGGAGTGTGCGTCAGCGCGGGATACGCGCAAATGCTGAAAAAGCGCCGCGCGTGCAGTACACTGCGGGCAACATTGGCAACAGGAATAACCACATGGCAACAATGCTGGAGGTCGCGAAGCGCGCGGGGGTGTCGAAGGCCACCGTTTCGCGGGTGCTGTCGGGGAACGGCTATGTCAGCCAGGAGACCAAAGATCGCGTCTTCCAGGCGGTGGCCGAAAGCGGCTACCGGCCGAATCTGCTGGCGCGCAATCTGGCGACGAAAAAGACGCAGACCCTCGGGCTGGTGGTGACCAACACCCTTTATCACGGCGTCTATTTCAGCGAACTGCTTTACCACGTGGCGCGGATGACAGAAGACAAAGGGCGGCAGCTGATCCTCGCCGACGGCAAGCACAGCGCGGAGGAGGAGCGCGAGGCGATTCAGTATCTGCTCGATCTGCGCTGCGATGCGATTATTATCTATCCGCGCTTTCTCAGCGTTGATGAGATGGACGAGATTATCGAAAATCATGAGCGGCCGATCATGGTGCTCAACCGCCGCCTGCGCCGCAACGCCAGCCACTGCGTCTGGTCCGATCAAAAGGCCTCGGCGACGATGGCGGTGGAAAAGCTTATCGCGCTCGGCCATCGCGATATCGCGTTTATTACCGGTTCGCTGGATTCGCCAACCGGCGTTGAGCGGCTCTCGGGCTATAAAGACGCGCTGGCCCGCCACAGCATTGCGGTGAATAACGATCTGATCGTCGAAGGGCGCTGGACGCCGGAAACCGGCGCGGCGGGGGTCGAAACGCTGCGCCAGCGCCGCGTCGGCTACAGCGCGCTGGTGGCGAGCAACGACGATATGGCGGTTGGCGCGATGAAACAGCTGCATCAGCTCGGCGTTAAGGTTCCGGAGCAGGTCTCGGTGGTGGGTTTTGACGATATCGTGCTGGCGCCGTATATGGTGCCGGCGCTCTCCAGCGTCAAAGTGCCGGTGACGGAGATGATCAAAGAGAGCATCAACCGGCTGATCTTTATGCTCGACGGCGGCGATTTAAAATTTCAGCAAACCTTCCCCGGCGAGCTGATCGAACGCGACTCAATGGTGCCCGGCCCGCACGCCTGACGTCGTCAGCTGTCATCGTCACAACTGACGATGACAGTCTCTCCAGTAATTACCCCCTTTAATATCAGAAAGATAAAAGTTGGAACGTATTATGCATACTCCGGCGCGTAACCTTCTTACAGCTGGAGAAATGGATGAACCGTTTCATTATCGCCGACGCGAGCAAATGCATCGGCTGCCGCACCTGTGAAGTGGCCTGCGTGGTCTCTCATCAGGAAAATCAGGACTGCGCCGCGCTGACGCCAAAAACCTTTTTACCGCGTATTCACGTGATCAAAGGCGTCAACGTGTCGACGGCCACCGCCTGTCGTCAGTGTGAGGACGCCCCGTGCGCCAACGTCTGCCCGAACGGCGCCATCAGCCGCGACCAGGGCTTCGTCCACGTGATGCAGGAGCGCTGCATCGGCTGCAAAACCTGCGTGGTGGCCTGCCCGTACGGCGCCATGGAAGTGGTGGTGCGCCCGGTTATTCGCCACAGCGGCGCGGGGCTGAACGTGATAGCGGAAAAAGCCGAAGCCAACAAATGCGACCTGTGCTATCACCGTGAGGAAGGCCCGGCCTGTATGGACGCCTGTCCGACCCACGCGCTGATTTGCGTCGACCGCAACAGGCTCGAACAGATGAATATCGAAAAACGCCGCCGCACCGCGCTGGCCTGGTAATCCGGCCGCGCAATGAACGGGGTGCAGATCCGCATTCGCGGTAAAGTGCAGGGGGTGGGATTCCGCCCCTTCGTCTGGCAGTTGGCGCAGCAGCTGGGAGTGCGCGGCGACGTGTGCAACGACGGCGACGGCGTGCTGGTGCGCCTTGTCGGCGATGATGCGGCCTTTCTCAGCGCGTTAACCCGCCGCTGCCCGCCGCTGGCGCGTATCGATAGCACAGAAACTCAGCCGTTTGTCTGGGCCGTCGCGCCGCTGAATTTCACCATCCGCCAGAGCGGGGCCGGGAGCATGCGCACGCAGATCGTGCCCGATGCCGCCACCTGCCCGGCATGCCTGGCGGAGATGAACAACCCGCAGGATCGCCGCTACCGCTATCCGTTTATCAACTGCACCCACTGCGGGCCGCGCTTTACCATTATTCGCGCCATGCCCTACGACCGCCCGCTGACCGCTATGTCGCCGTTTCCTCTTTGCCCCGCCTGCGCGGCGGAGTATCGCCATCCCGCCGATCGCCGCTTTCACGCGCAGCCGGTGGCCTGCGCCGAGTGCGGCCCGCGGCTGGAGTGGCGCGGCCCGAAGGGGCATTTATTTGGTGAGGCCGCTTTAGACGCGGCGATTACTCGCCTGCGGGCGGGTGATATCGTGGCGGTGAAGGGGCTGGGCGGTTTTCATCTAGTGTGCGATGCCGGAAATCGCGCTGCCGTGGCGACGCTGCGGGCGCGCAAGCATCGCCCGGCGAAACCGCTGGCGGTGATGCTGGCGACGACGGCAGGGCTCAGCGGACCAGCGGTGACGCTGCTGACCTCTCCCGCCGCGCCGATCGTGCTGCTGGACAAAGCGCAGGTGGCTGGCCTGTGCGACCTGATTGCGCCAGGGCTTGCGGAAGTAGGGGGGATGCTGCCGTCTAATCCACTGCAGCATTTACTTTCGCAGGCGCTGGCGCGCCCATTAGTGATGACCTCCGGCAACCTCAGCGGTCGCCCGCCGGCGTTAACCAACGCCGAGGCGCTGGCGGATTTAGCCGAAATTGCCGACGGTTTTCTGCTGCATAACCGCGAGATTGTGCAGCGGATGGATGATTCTGTAGTACGGCAAAGCGGCGAGATGCTGCGTCGCGCCCGCGGCTACGTGCCGGACGCGCTGGCGCTGCCGCCGGGCTTTTGCGACGCGCCGCCGCTGCTGGCCCTCGGCGCGGAGATGAAAAATACCTTCTGCCTGCTGCGCGGCGATGAAGCGGTGCTCAGCCAGCATTTTGGCGATCTCGACGACGAGGGCGTCGAAGAGCAGTGGCGACAGGCGCTGCGTCTGATGCAGGAGATTTACGCTTTTACCCCGCAGCGGGTGGTGGCTGACGCCCATCCCGGCTACCGCGCTTCGCGGTGGGCGGCGTCGCTGGCGCTACCGGTGGAGCGCGTGTTGCATCATCATGCCCACGCTGCCGCCTGCATGGCCGAGCATCGCTGGCCGCTGGACGGCGGCGACGTGATTGCCCTGACCCTCGACGGTATCGGGATGGGGGAGAACGGCGAGCTGTGGGGCGGCGAATGCCTGCGGGTCAACTATCGCGAGTGCGAGCGTCTTGGCGGGCTGCCGGCGGTGGCGCTGCCCGGCGGCGACCTCGCGGCGCGTCAGCCGTGGCGCAATCTGCTCGCCCACTGCCTGGCATTTGTCCCTGACTGGCAAGATTATCCTGCAACCGCCGCACTGCGTCAGCAAAACTGGCCGCTGCTGGCGCGAGCGATTGAGCGCGGCATAAATGCGCCCAAAGCGTCGTCGTGCGGACGGCTGTTTGATGCCGTCGCCTGCGCGCTGGGCTGCGCCCCGCTCACCCTGAGCTATGAGGGGGAAGCGGCGTGCCGTCTGGAAGCGCTGGCGGCGACCTGCGAAGGGGTTGATCACCCGGCGACGCTGCCGTGGCGCGATGGAAAACTGGATCTGGCGACGTTCTGGCAGCGGTGGCTGAGCTGGCAGGCGAGTCCGGCGCAAAAAGCCTGGGCCTTTCATGATGCGCTGGCCCGCGGGCTGGCGGCGATGATGCGCGATTACGCGAACGCGCGCAATATTCACACGCTGGCCTTCGGCGGTGGGGTACTGCACAACCGCCTGCTGACGGCGCGATTGACCTTTTATCTGGCCGATTTTACTCTGCTCTTTCCGCAGCAGCTGCCCGCAGGCGATGGCGCGATTGCCCTCGGCCAGGCGGTTATCGCTGCGGCCCGCCTGCAGGCTTAAAGGACACCGACATGATAGTGACGATTTTGCGTCAGCAGCCGCGCGCAGCGGCGCTGGTGCTGGCATTGATTGCCGCCAATTTGCTGGCCTGGGGCTGGGCGTTTGCGGCGTTCGGCGGCAGCGGCGCGCTGATGGCCGCCAGCCTGCTGGCCTGGGGTTACGGTCTGCGCCACGCGGTGGACGCCGACCATATCGCGGCGATCGACAACGTGACCCGCAAAATGATGCAGCAGGGGAAGCGGCCTTTTGCCGTTGGCGCGTGGTTCTCGCTGGGACATTCGTCGATTGTGGTGCTGGCGTCGGCGGCGATTGCCGCGACCGCCACCGCGTTTGGCCAGCAGATGAGCTGGTTTCACGAGACCGGCAGCGTTATCGGCACTGCCGTGTCGGCGCTGTTCCTGCTGGCTATGGCGTTTATCAATCTGGTCATTTTGCGCAGCGTCTGGCGCAGCTTTCGGGCGTGGAAGCAGGGCGAAAAGGTGAGCGATGAGGTCATGACCGGCGGCGGCATGATGAGCTGGGTGTTCGGGAAAACCTTCCGCCTGATTAACCGCAGCTGGCAGATGTATTTGGTGGGCTTTCTGTTTGGCCTCGGCTTTGATACGGCGACGGAAATCGGCGTGCTGGGGATCTCAGCCGCCAGCGCGTCGAGCGGGATGTCGATTTGGTCGATTATGGTTTTTCCGGCGCTGTTCGCTAGCGGGATGGCGCTGGTGGATACGCTTGATAACGTGCTGATGGTCGGCGCCTACGGCTGGGCGTTCAGTAAGCCGCAGCGTAAGCTCTATTACAATATGACCATTACCGGCACCTCGGTGGTGGTGGCGCTGTTTATCGGCGGCCTGGAAGCGCTGGGACTGGTGATGGATAAGTTTTCCCTCAGCGGCGGCGTCTGGCGCTGGATCGGCGCATTGAATGACCATCTCGGCGACGCCGGTTTTGTGGTGGTCGGGCTGTTCGTGGCTTGCTGGGTGCTGTCGGTGCTCAACTACCGCTGGCGCGGATACGATAACCTGGCGCGGTAGGTTGGGCATTTCCCCGGCTCGCGCTGCGCTTAGCCGGGCTACAGATTAATGGCCATCTGCTGGCCGGTAGCCCGGACAGATGCGCAAGCATCGCCTCCGGGAAATTATGCCACTCTGCGCGCTGCTCCCGGGGGTGGCGCAAAGCGCCTGCCCGGGCTACAGGACCGCAGGCTGCTGTGAATCTGTATGCGCGGCTGGGTAGCCCGGGTAAGGCGTTTACGCCGCGACCCGGGAATAACGTCAGTTCATACAGGCTAACTCACCAACTGCTTGAGCAGCGCAAAGGCGTCTTTCATACGATCCTCGCTGACCACAAAAGCGCGCAGCTGGTTTTCGGCGTCAACGCCTTTCGCGACCAGGCCGTCTTTGGCGGCAACGATATGCCACGTCAGATCCTCGCGCCGGGTATCGCCCGCCAGGTGTAGCGGTAAATCCGGCGTTTTAACCTTCACCAGCATCGGCGGCAGCTTCAGTTCTCCCTGCTGAGTCAGCAGATTTTTCCCCAGGCACATGGCGCTCAGCAGAATCGGCTGCAGGAACGGCAGGACCATGCCGTTGATTTCCGCGCAATCGCCGAGGGCGTAAATTGCCGGATGGCTGGTTTGTAGCTGGCTGTTCACCACCACTCCGCGGTGCGTCTGCAGACCCGCATGCCGCGCCAGCGCCGTTTCCGGGCGCAAACCGGCGGCGGCGACCACCGCATCCACCGTCAGCGTACGCTGGCGGTCAAGAGTGACGCGAATTCCGTCGGCGTTCTGCGCCAGGCTTTGCAGCTGCGACTTCAGCATCAGATCCACGCCCATGTCGGTCAGACGATGCTGCAGTCGGCTGCTGGCTTCCGGCGGCATCAGCGCCGACAGCACGCTGGCGGAGTTATCCACCACTGTCACCGCTTTGCCGGCGCGGCAGAAATCCATCGCCAGCTCGCAGCCAATCAGCCCGCCGCCGACGATCAGCACCCTTT
This sequence comes from Klebsiella sp. MBT K-1, assembly GCF_002556465.1. NCBI lineage: Bacteria > Pseudomonadati > Pseudomonadota > Gammaproteobacteria > Enterobacterales > Enterobacteriaceae > Klebsiella > Klebsiella sp. MBT K-1. The sequence continues at coordinate 158,509 of NZ_PDEL01000008.1, forward strand.
TTGCATCGCGCAGCTGGCTTTGCGCCGCGCCGTATTCCCGCTGGCTGTTGAGGGTCAGCATCAGCTCGCGGCCCGGCACCGGCGGGATAAACGGCGTCGCGCCGGTGGCCAGCACCAGTTTGTCATAGCGCCACTCGCGGTCCTGGCTCTTCACAACCTGATTATCGGCGTCGATATCGCTGACCCAGGTATGCGGAAACAGGCGCAGATTGTACTGCTCGGCAAACTCACCCGCCGTTTGCAGGGTCAGATCGTCGGCGTTCTGCCCGCGGCTGACCACATGGCTGAGATCCGGTTTGTTGTACTCATCCATGCTGTCGGCGGCGATCAGGGTCAGCGGGATGTTCGGGTCCTGCTTGCGAATATTTTTCACCAACTGACGGGCCGCGAAGCCCGAGCCGATGATGACGATGCCATCACTCATTTTGCCTCCGACGCCAGCACATCAAACACATCTTTACCCAGCGAACATTCAGGGCAGAGGAAGTTATCCGGGACTTCGCTCCAGGGTGTACCCGGCTGAACGTCCTGGTTCGGTTCGCCCTGTTCGGGGTCGTAAATCCACTGGCAAACGCTGCACTGCATTTTCGGGCCGAGATCGGCTACCGCGGGCGCGGCGCAGGGCGTTACTTCAGGCGCGGCTGGTTGCGCCTCGCTCGCCGGCAGCGGGGAGAGGGCCCACTGGCGGGCGATTTGACGACCGTGTTCGCGGCACAATTCCAGCGCGTCAAGGTCCGGGCGCCATTTGGCCTTCAGGCTCAGGGACATTTCAAAGCCTGCATCCTGTAAACGCGTGGACAGGCGATCAACCGCGCCGCCGCTCCAACCGTGGGAGCCAAAGGCGCTGGCGCGCTTGTTACGAAAACGCAGGCCGGTCATCTCTTCCACCAGCCCTGCTATTTTCGGCATCATCACGTTGTTCATGGTGGAGGTGCCGACCAGCACGCCCTTCGAGCGGAACACGTTGGTCAGAATGTCGTTTTTATCGCTGCGGGCGACGTTGAAAATTTTCACCGCCACGCGGGGGTCCACGTCGGTAATGCCCTGGGCGATCGCGTCGGCCATCATGCGGGTGTTGTTGGACATGGTGTCGTAGAAAATGGTGATGCGGTCTTCCTGATAATCCGCCGCCCACTCGAGATATTTTTCGACGATCTGCGTCGGGTTATCGCGCCAGACCACGCCGTGGGAGGTGGCAATCATATCTACCGGCAGGTTGAAGCCGAGGATTTCACTAATTTTCGGCGTCACCAGGCGGCTGAACGGGGTCAGAATGTTGGCGTAGTAGCGCTGGCACTGTTCATAAAGCTCAACCTGGTCAACTTCATCATTAAACAGATGCTCATCGCAGTAGTGCTGGCCGAAGGCGTCGTTGCTGAACAGCACCGCGTCGCCGGTCATATAGGTCATCATGCTATCCGGCCAGTGCAGCATCGGGGTTTCGACGAAAATCAGCTGTTTGCCGTTGCCGATATCCAGGCTGTCGCCGGTTTTCACCACCTTAAAGTTCCACTCCGGGTGATGGTGGTGGCCGGTAATGGAGTCGATAGCGTTGGCGGTGCAGTAGATCGGGGTATCCGGGATTTGCGTCATCAGTTCGGTCAGCGCGCCGGCATGGTCCTCTTCCGCATGGTTGATAATGATGTAATCGATATCGGCGAGGTCGATTTCACCGCGCAGGTTCTGCACGAATTCGCGACTGAATTTATGATCGACGGTATCGATCAGCACATTTTTTTCTTCCCGGATGAGATAGCTGTTGTAGCTGCTGCCGCGCAGCGTTTTGTATTCAGTCCCGTGGAAATCACGCACTTCCCAGTCGCGTTGGCCAACCCAATGAATGTTATTTTTAACCAGAATAGACATAGCAACCTCAATTAATTCAGCGTTGTTCAAAAAAGATATTTTGCTTATATCAAGATGCGTGCCATGTTTTTAATTTATTGAATTTAATGTGTTTTTTATTTTCCGATAAATCTGTTGATGTCAAAATGACAATGGTTAAAATAGTCGATATGACTATGTGGATTGTCAGAATGACTATGAGGCGACAATGAGTTTCTCCGTCGAGGCCCTGGCGAAAATCGCCATTGATTTACAAAGCGATCTCGGCCACGCCGACCGTTTTTCCCGGCTGATTACCACCCTGCGGCAGATACTCGGCTGCGATGCTTCGGCGCTGCTGCGTTACGAAGCGCACCAGTTTGTGCCGCTGGCGATTGATGGCCTGGCCCAGGACGTGCTTGGCCGGCGCTTTGCCCTTGAAGGCCACCCGCGGCTGGAGGCGATTGCCCGCGCGGGGGACGTGGTGCGCTTCCCGGCGGATAGCAGCCTGCCGGACCCTTACGATGGCCTGATCCCCGGTCAGGAGAGCCTGAAGGTGCACGCCTGCGTCGGCCTGCCGCTGTTTGCCGGGCAAACCCTGATCGGCGCGCTGACCCTCGACGGCATGGATGCGGACCGTTTTGACAGCTTCAGCGACGAGGAGCTGCGGCTGATTGCCGCCCTGGTGGCCGGGGCGCTCAATAACGCGCTGCTGATCGCCCGGCTGGAGAGCCAAAACGTGCTGCCGGAGCAGGCTATCGTGTATCCGCCAGCCGAACGTCAGGAGATCATTGGCCTGTCGGCGCCGATGCTGCAGCTGAAAAAAGAGATCGACATCGTCGCGGCGTCCGATCTGAACGTGCTGATCAGCGGCGAGACCGGCACCGGCAAAGAGCTGGTGGCGAAAGCGGTGCATCAGGGATCGCCGCGGGCGGCCAATCCGCTGGTGTACCTTAACTGCGCGGCCCTGCCGGAGAGCGTGGCGGAGAGCGAGCTGTTTGGTCACGTTAAAGGGGCGTTTACCGGGGCGATCAGCAACCGCAGCGGTAAATTTGAAATGGCGGACAACGGGACGCTGTTCCTCGATGAAATCGGCGAGCTGTCGCTGGCGCTGCAGGCCAAGCTGCTGCGGGTGCTGCAGTATGGCGATATTCAGCGCGTCGGCGACGATCGCAGTCTGCGGGTTGATGTGCGGGTGCTGGCGGCCACCAACCGCGACCTGCGTCAGGAGGTGGTGGAGGGGCGTTTTCGCGCCGATCTGTATCATCGTCTGAGCGTGTTTCCGCTATCGGTTCCGGCGCTGCGCGAGCGGGAAAATGACGTGGTGCTGCTGGCCGGCTATTTCTGCGAACAGTGCCGTTTGCGCATGGGGCTGGCGCAGGTGATTTTAAGCGAGGCGACGCGGGCCAGACTGCTGGCCTGGCCGTGGCCGGGCAACGTGCGCGAGCTGGAGCACGCGATTCATCGGGCGGTGGTGCTGGCGCGGGCGACGCAGGCGGGTAATGACATCGTGCTGGAGCCGCGGCATTTTCAGCTGGCCGGGGAAGTGCCGGCCTTGCCGGGCGTCAGCCCGCAGCCGGCGGCGGAAGCGGTGAGCCTGCGCGAGGCGACGGAGGCGTTCCAGCGCGAAGCGATAGCCAGCGCGCTGGCGGCTAACGGCCGCAGCTGGGCTGCCGCCGCCCGCGCGCTGGGGCTCGATGTCGCCAACCTGCACCGGCTGGCGAAGCGTCTGGGCCTTAAAGGATCCCGGCCTGATAAAAGTTCTGCAGGTTAATCGCGCCGACCAGCTGGCCGTTTTCATCCACTACCGGAGCGGCGCTGATTTTGTGCTTCATCAGGCGTTCTTTGGCTTCTATCGCGCGGCTTTCCGCCTGCAGGGTGACGCCGTTGCGGGTCATCGCCTGGCTGACGATATCCTGCAGGCTGCCGCCGCCCACCAGCCAGCGGCGCAGGTCGCCGTCGGTAAACACGCCCTGCACGTGATTTTGCTCATCGCAGACCGCCACCAGCCCCAGGCCGGTGCGGCTGAGTTCGAGCATCGCGTCCATCACGCTGGTGTCGACGTCTACGCGCGGCACGTCGCCGTCACGGCGCATCAGATGGTGAACCTTGTTCAGCAGCCGCGCGCCCAGCGCCCCAGCCGGGTGCGAACGGGCAAAATCTTCTTCGTTAAAGCCGCGGGCCTGCATCACCGCCATCGCCAGCGCGTCGCCGAGCATCAGGGTATTGACGGTGCTGGAGGTTGGGGCGAGGTGCATCGGGCAGGCTTCGCGTTCCACCGCGATATCGAGCACCGCTTTCGCCGCCAGCGCCAGCGGCGACGTGGATTTACCGGTCATCGCCAGCAGCGGAATCGACTTTTCCTCCAGGCGCGGGACGATAAGATCCAGCTCTTTGGCGCTGCCGGAGTAGGAGATAAACAGCATCACGTCGCGGCTGTCGAGCATCCCGAGATCGCCGTGCAGCGCTTCCGCCGGGTGGACGAAAAATGCCGGGGTGCCGGTACTGGCGAAGGTGGCGGCCAGCTTTTTACCAATATGGCCCGATTTGCCGATACCGGAGACCACCAGTTTGCCCTCGCAGTGGATGATGGTTTCCGCCGCGCGGATGAAGTCGTCGCCCAGGCGTTCAGGCAGGCGGCTCGCCTCCTGAAGCTCCAGCATTAGGGTCTGGCGTCCGGCTTCTAACAGAAAGTTACTCATGATGTTCTCCAGTAATGATGACTTCGATGCCTTTGTCTTCCAGCGCCCGCTTAAATTCCGGGCTGATATCGGCATCGGTAATCAGTTTGTCCACGCTCTCGAGGCCGCAGACGATATTGGGACTTTTACGGCCAAACTTTGACGAGTCGGCCATCAGGATAACTTCGCGGGCGGCATTGCACATCGCTTTGCTGACCGTATAAACCTCATTAAAGGTGGTGACGCCGGCGATTAAATCAATCCCGTCGGTGCCCATAAACAGGCGGTCGAAGCTGAATTGTTCGAAGGCGTTTTCCGCCAGCTGGCCGTGAAAAGAGGCCGATTTCTTGCGGAATGTGCCGCCCGGCATCAGGATGGTTTGCTCATTATCCAGTTCGGAGAGGGCGTTGACGATATGCAGGCTGTTGGTCATCACGGTGATGTTGTTGAAGCGGCTGAGCATCGGCACCATTTGCAGTACGGTGCTGCCGGCATCAAGAATGATCGAGTCGCCATCGTGAATAAAGCTGACCGCGGCTTCGGCAATCCGCTCTTTTTTATGGGTGTTGATCAGCGTTTTGTGGTCGATGGGCGGGTCGGCCTCGTCTTTATTTAACACCACGCCGCCGTAGGTGCGGATAACGGTACCGGCATTCTCAAGGATCACCAGATCCTTACGGATGGTCGTGCCGGTGGTGTCGAAGTGTTGCGCCAGCTCTTCGACCGAGCATTTGCCCTGCGATTGCAGGTGCTCGAGAATGGCTGCCTGGCGCTGACGTGGTTTCATAGGCGTTGTATCCTGCGTTTAAAGTTTCGAAATGATAATTTCGCAAGATATTAACGTTCACAACGAAATTATCCATGTTTCGGATTAAGCGCTAATGATAGTGCATTCTGACAGAGCGGATCATTGGGAAAGATCACATCAGGCTGCAATTCCTTAAGATGTTTGCCGTGGAGAGCGGGGATTTTTCGCGGCCTGGCGAAGACGGTGAGGCCTTTCATTAACAGCGTATCGCGGATGCGGTCGTCTTCGTCAACGGCGATGGCGACGACGGCCCGCGGCTTGAACCGCCCCGAGGAGCGGCCCACGCCGACGCGGCCCTGCTGGCACAGCCGATCGAACGCGCGATTGAACTGGCGGATTTGCCAGCCGCCAAAGGCAAGCTGGGTTATCCAGGCGATGGCGGCGACGGTGATGAGCGCGGTAACCATAAAATCTCCTTAAAGTGTGGGAAAATTCCCCCGGAGGCGGCGCGTTGCGCCTGTCCGGGCTACCAGAAAGCCGCATAATCGGTAGCCCGGACAGATGCGCAGCATCGCCTCCGGGAAAACAGTGCGCAACGTTTTAAAACATCACCTGCCCGCCGGTGACGTTAATGGACTGGCCGGTGCAGTAGGAAGCCTGCGGGCTGGCGTAAAACATCAACACGTTAAGTACGTCCTGGTAATCGCAGCCGCGCTTCAGCGGGACTTTGTCGATGTAATACTGCTCGACCTGCTCCTCCGGGATCCCCAGCTTGGTGGCGTACTGCGGCAGCAGAGACTGGAACATCGGCGACTTCAGCAGGTTGCCGAGCATCAGGGAGTGCACGGTAATCCCGTACTCCGCGAGGTCCAGCGCCAGCGACTGCGTCAGCCCCACGCCGCCGAACTTTGCCGCGCTATAGCCGGAGTTATGCTTGCTGCCCACTTTGCCGGATTTAGAGTTGATCTGAATGATGCGACCTTTAATGCCGTCGCGGATCATCAGGCGGGAAAACTCGCGGGCGCAAAGGAAGTAGCCCACCAGATTCACCTGCAGCGAGCGGTCGAAATCCCCCAGCGCGAAATCGCTGATAAACGCCGCTTTAGCGATCCCGGCGCTATAGACCAGCAGGTCGACGCGGGAAAAAATGTCGTCCACCCCGCGGGCGAGGGCGACGACGCTGGCTTCGCTGGTGGCGTCCGCGCCGAAGCCCCACGCCGTTCCTTCGCCATATTCCGCGTTAATCGACTGTGCGACGCGGGTCGCTTTATCGCTCTGAATATCGACCACCGCCACGCGATAGCCTTCTGCAGCAAGCCCGCGACACAGAAACTCCCCTAAGGTTTGTCCCCCACCAATGACAACAGCAACCTGATTCATACTTTTCTCCTTACAGCTTAAGCAACAAATTTCAGTACGCAGCCGGCGGCGATGCCTTCCGGCACCGGGCCCGCCACGTGTACGGTTCCGGGGAATTCCGCTTCGCGGTGACCGTCAAAGCGCAGCGTGATATGGCCCAGCTCGCGCAGGTTCTGCTCGGCGACGTCGCCGACGGCGGTGACCGGGTAGCGCAGCTCGCCAAGCTGGAGCTCAGCGCCCGGCACCAGCGCGCCGGAGAGCTCGCCGTGGTTGTGAATAAAGCAGTACTCTTCGATATCGGCCGGGGCGCCTTCGCGGAAGGTGATCAGCATCTGCTCGTCCAGCGCCATCGCCGCGCTGGCGCCGATATGGGTAATGGTGGTCTGGTAAATCACGGTCATCTTCAGGCACCTCTTATTGGTAAATAAATCCGGAAACGAACCAGGCGATCAGCACCGTTGGCGCGCCGGTCAGGAAGCGGCTCACCAGAACCGACGGTACGCCGACGCGCACGGTGTCCTGGCGCGCTTCCGCCAGCGACAGGCCAACCGGGATAAAATCGCAGGCGGCCTGGGCGTTGATGGCGAACAGCGCGGGCAGGGCGAGATGCGGCGGAATATTGCCAAGGCCAATCTGCACGCCAATCAGCACGCCGATAACCTGGGCGATGACCGCGCCGGGGCCGAGAAACGGCGACAGCAGCGGGAAGGAGCAGATCAGCGCCAGGGTGACGAGGCCCAGCGGATGGCTGGCGAGCGGCGCCAGACCGTGGGCAATCCAGTCGCCGATGCCGGAGGCCATGATGATGCCGATCAGCGCCGAGACGAAGGCCATAAACGGCAGAATGGTTTTTAGCACCGTATCGATGGTGTCGCGCCCGGCCTGGAACAGCACCGCCACGACGGAGCCCATTCCCATACCAACTTTGGCCAGCAGGCCGTCGCTCTGCTCGGTGATCTTTTTGCTGGTGTCATAGTCGCGGGCCGCCGGCTGGGCAGGCGCGGCCTGCGGGGCCGGGGAGTGCCCCTCTTCCAGGGCGAAAATGTTTTCCTCTTTGACGCCGGAAACGTAAATGTCTTCGACGATATACTGCGCCAGCGGACCCGATTTGCCGGTCGCGTGGATATTAATGGTCGGGATGCGGCGCTTCGGGTAGATACCGCAGCGCAGGGTGCCGCCGCAGTCGATAATCGCCACGCCGATTTCCGCTTCCGGCGGCTCGCCCTCTTTGAAGCCATCGACCGCCTGCCAGCCGGTGAGGCGGGCAATTTTATCGACGATCGCCGGGCGGGTGCCCGCGGTGATATAGACAATCTTTTTATCGGCAACGGCGTCGAGTTCGAGCGGGCCGCCCCAGCCGCCGGCGCCTTTTTCAATGCGAATACGGGTCATGATGTCGCTCCTGACAGATGCACTTTCTGCTCAAGCTGGATGGCCATTTTTTTCTCAAAAATCGACGTGGTCAGGTCGGTCACCCAGCCGCGGAAGAAGTTCGTCAGCAGGCCCACCAGCAGATAGCTCACCGCCAGCGGCCCTAACGGCAGACCGAGGGTGGTGAGTCCATTGGCGATCCCCAGATAGACGAACAGTTCGCCGGGGTTGATGTGCGGAAACAGGCCGTTCATTGAGTGGCAGCTGTAGGAGGCCGCCGCGTAGTAGCTCGGTTTGTATTTCTCGGGCATAAAGCGCCCAAGGCTCAGGGTCATCGGGTTACAGAAAACGAAGGTGCCGATGCAGGGCAGCAGCAGGTAGCGGGAGATCGGATTACCGGCGCAGCGTTGCGCCAGCTTTTCGATCCGCTGCTGACCAATAAAGTTGATCAGCGCGTTCATGATCACCAGCAGACTGATCAGCAAAGGCAGGATCCCGGTGACCATACCGGTGAACACCTCGCCTCCCTTCTGAAACAGGCCGATAAACCATTCGGCGCCGTGGGTAACGACTTCAATCATTGTTCTCTCCTTCAGCGTGTTATTTTTCTTGCTAACTGGCAGCTGATTTTAATCATTTTAAAAGGTTTGAAATTGTTATGTTGATCGCAAAATGAAAGATAAATATTTTATTTTGAAAGATTGTGACTGAAATGAGCGAAGGATCCGGCGGGGTGGGAGGAAAAAGAGCGATAAAAAAGAATTTACATTGCCGCCGCTTCCTTGTGAGCGGGCGCATGCTTTACCATAATTACCCCTTGCCGATTTGTTAAATGGATGTCCCATGTTGAAGCGTCGTTCCCTGGCTTTACTCCCCCTGTGCGTTCTCCTCGCTGCCTGCAGCAGCAAACCTCAAACTTCTGCTGAAAAGGAAATGGCGGGCGGCACGGGCGGTTTTTTACTCGAGCCGCAGCATAATGTGATGGAGATGAGCGGCGATTTCGCCAATAACCCGGCGGCGGAACAGTTCATTGATAAAATGGTGAGCAAGCACGGCTTCGACCGACAGCAGTTGCATCAAATCCTCTCCCAGGCCAAACGCCTGGATTACGTGCTGCGTCTGATGGACCGTCAGGCGCCCACCGGGCTGCCGCCGTCAGGGCCAAACGGCGCCTGGCTGCGCTACAAAAAGCAGTTTATTACCCCGGATAACGTGCAGAACGGCGTGGCGTTCTGGAACCAGTATCAGGATGCGCTCAACCGCGCGTACCAGGTATACGGCGTGCCGCCGGAGATTATCGTCGGGATTATTGGCGTCGAGACCCGCTGGGGCCGGGTGATGGGGAAAACCCGCATCCTTGATGCGCTGGCGACGCTGTCGTTTAACTATCCGCGCCGCGCCGAGTACTTCTCCAGCGAGCTGGAAACGTTCCTGCTGATGGCCCGCAGCGAACAGGACGACCCGCTCGATCTGAAAGGCTCCTTCGCCGGCGCGATGGGCTACGGTCAGTTTATGCCCTCTTCTTATAAGCAGTACGCCGTGGACTTTAACGGCGACGGGCATATCAACCTGTGGGATCCGGTCGATGCGATCGGCAGCGTGGCGAACTACTTCAAGCAGCACGGCTGGGTGAGCGGCGATCTCGTGGCGGTACAAGCGCTAGGCCAGGCGCCTGGGCTGAACAATGGGTTCAAAACCAAATACAGCGTCTCGCAGCTGGCGGCGGCAGGACTTACCCCGACTCAGCCGCTGGGTAACCATCAGCAGGCGAGCCTGCTGCGTCTGGACGTCGGCACTGGCTACCAGTACTGGTACGGCCTGCCGAACTTCTACACCATTACCCGCTATAACCACAGCACCCATTACGCGATGGCCGTCTGGCAGCTGGGTCTGGCGGTTTCTCAGGCCCGCATGCAGTAATCCCGCCTTCTGCGCTCCTCTCCGTCCGGAGAGGAGCCTGTAACATTTTGCAGCATTTCCTTTTGTTGACGCCAATTTACATTTCGCGCCTTTTTTAATATTGTTATGTTATAACGTTTTGTTGAGGCGTAAACATTGACTTCCTTATTGATGACTTCAGGCATCGCCCGTCTGGGGATGGCCTGCGTGCTGCTGGCCGCTCTGTGGCTGGCAACCTGGTGGGCGGTATCGCTGCCATGATTGAGCTCGATCACCTGGTGGCGGGCTATGAGGGCCTGGCGATTACGCCGTCGCTTAGCGGCACGCTTGCAACGGGGAGTATGACCGCTATCGTCGGCCTGAACGGCTGCGGGAAATCGACGCTGTTAAAGACGCTGGCCGGGTTTATTCCGCCGGTCAGCGGCCGCCTGAACTGGCGCGAGGGACGGCCGGTTATCGGCTGGCTGGCGCAGCGGCACGCGCTGGAGTCGCAGTTTCCGCTCACGGTGCAGGATGTCGTCAGCCAGGGCGCCTGGCCGCGCGTATCGCTGCTGCGTGGGCTCGGCGGAGAGGTGCGTCAGCGCATCGTCGCAGCCATAGAGCGGGTGGGGCTGTTAACGCTGGCGAAAACGCCGATTGAGGAGCTCTCCGGCGGCCAGTTTCAGCGCATGCTCTTCGCGCGGGTGATGGTGCAGCGCGCGCCGCTGGTGATGCTCGACGAACCGTTTACCGGCATCGATGAAGCCACCTGCCGCGAGCTGATGGCGCTGATCCTGGAAATGTATCAGCAGGGGCAGACGATTCTGGCGGTGCTGCACGATAACCAGCGGGTCGCCGACTATTTCCCGGAAACGATGCTGCTGACGCCGCAGCGCGCCCGCTGGGGCAGTACGCCTGATGTGCTTCCCGCCTTTCACGGCGTGAGGCTGGCATGATCTGGCATACGTTCATTCAGCCCTTTATCGAATTTGGCTTTATGCGCCGCGCGCTGCTGGTGTGCCTGGCGTTGTCCCTGAGCACCACCATGCTCGGCGTCTTCTTACTTTTACGCCGCATGAGCCTGATGGGCGATGCGCTCTCGCATGCAATTTTGCCCGGCGTGGCCGCGGGCTATCTGCTCAACGGGATGTCGCTGCTGGCGATGACCGTCGGCGGTTTTATCGCCGGCATCGCGGTCGCGCTGGTGGCGGGGTGGGTCAGCCGACGCACGCCTTTAAAAGAGGATGCCAGCTTTGCCGGATTTTATCTCGGCTCCCTGGCGCTGGGCGTCACGCTGGTCTCGCTGCGCGGCTCTAACGTCGACCTGCTGCATCTGCTGTTCGGCTCGATTCTGGCGGTGGACAGCGATTCGGCGGTGTTTGTGAGCGGCGTCGCCAGCCTGACGCTGATCGGCATTGCCCTGTTTTATCGCGGCCTGGTCAGCGAAGCCTTCGACAGCGTCTGGCTTCAGGTAAACGCGCGAAGATTGCCTGCGCTGCTGCACGGCCTGTTTCTCGCCCTGCTGGTGCTCAATCTGGTGGCCGGGTTTCAGGTGCTCGGCACGCTGATGGCGGTGGGGGTCATGATGCTGCCCGCGGTCGCGGCTCGCTGCTGGGCGCGGACGCTGCCGGGCATTCTGCTGCTGGCGGCGCTCATCGGCGGCTTTTGCGCATGGATGGGGCTGAGCCTGTCGTGGGCGGCAAACCTGCCAGCCGGGCCCGCTATTGTGCTGACCGCCAGCGGTATCTTTTTTATATCGGTGTTTTTTGGCACGCGCAGCCGGCTGGTTGTCGGCTGGCGTAAATTAATGGGGTAAGGAACATGATGAAACGTACCGGGATATGGCTGGCGCTGGCGTTGGGTCTGGCATCGCACGGGGTGATGGCGAAAACGCTAAACGTGGTGAGTAGTTTTTCCGTATTAGGCGATATGGCGCAGCAGATTGGCGGCGAACATGTGCATGTAGATACGCTGGTGGGGCCGGACGGCGACCCGCACACCTTTGAACCCTCGCCGAAAGACAGCGCGCTGCTGAGCAAAGCCGATGTGGTGGTGGTGAACGGCCTGGGACTGGAAGGCTGGCTGGACAGGCTGATTAAGGCATCGGGGTTTAAAGGCGAGCTGGTGGTGGCTTCCGGCGGCGTAAAAACCCATACGCTGGAAGAAGATGGCGCAACGGTAACCGATCCGCACGCGTGGAACAGCGCCGCGAACGGTGCGCTGTATGCGCAGAATATCCTCAACGGCCTGGTGAAAGCCGACCCGGAGGATAAGTCGGCGCTGGAGGCCTCCGGTCAGCGCTATATCAGCCAGCTCAATGAGATCGATCGCTGGGCAAAAGATCGGTTCAGCGCCATTCCGCAGGCAAAGCGTAAGGTGCTGACCAGCCATGACGCGTTCGGCTATTTTGGCCGCGCTTATGGCGTGACCTTCCTCGCGCCGCAGGGATTGTCTTCGGAAAGTGAAGCCAGCGCGGCGCAGGTGGCGGCCTTAATCAAGCAAATTAAAGCCGACGATGTGCATACCTGGTTTATGGAAAATCAGCTTGATCCAAGACTGGTTAAACAGATTGCCAGCGCAACGGGCGCGCAGCCGGGAGGAGAGCTCTACCCTGAAGCGCTCTCTAAACCGGGCGGCGTGGCGGACAGCTACGTGAAAATGCTGCGCCACAACGTGGAGCTGATTGCGGCGAGTATGAAATAAATGAAGCCGGCCCGCCGCGGGCCGGTTAACTGACCTTATTATTCTGCAAGTATCTGTTTGAATTTTTTTTAATTAATGTCAATCCACAGACAATACAGCTCACCCCCAGCAGGATCTGTACGCCTTGGTACAGCGAGTTAAATGAGCGGGTAAACATAGGCAGTAGCGCGGTAAACAGTGACACGACGCCGCAGACAAACAGACGCAGGCGTATTCACGTTCTGCTCGGAGGTCATCGCTGCTTTAGCCATTCCTGGTAACCTCGTATTTCACTCTTCCTTATACGTGCGATGAATTGTATACCGGCGCCCCCTGGCGGCTATCCGAAAATACGCCGTCGGGCGCGGTCGATGTTTTTCGGAAGCCGACTCGTAAATTCGTTACCTCATCCCCATATCTCTGCTGAAAGTGCTATCTTTGATGGCCTGGTTGTACAGCTTACGTGGGGCGACGAATGACAGATTCCGAATTAATGCAGCTGAGCGAGCAGGTGGGGCAGGCGCTGAAAGCGCGCGGCGCGACGGTGACCACGGCGGAGTCCTGCACCGGCGGCTGGGTCGCCAAAACCCTTACCGATATCGCCGGTAGTTCGGCATGGTTTGAGCGCGGTTTTGTGACCTACAGCAATGAAGCGAAATCGCAGATGATTGGCGTCAGCGAAGCGACGCTGCTTGAGCATGGCGCGGTGAGTGAACCGGTGGTCGTGGAGATGGCGGTTGGCGCCCTGCGCGCGGCCCGCGCGGACTATGCGATTTCGGTCAGCGGCATTGCCGGACCGGATGGCGGCAGCGCGGAAAAGCCGGTGGGAACCGTCTGGTTTGGCGTCGCCAGCGCCAGCGGACAGGGCGTGACCCGGCGCGAATGCTTCGCCGGAGACCGCGAGTCGGTACGCCGCCAGGCCACGGCCTATGCGCTAAATCTCCTCTGGCAACAATTTCTACAAAATACTTGATACTGTATGACTATACAGTATAATTGCTTCAACAGAACAGAATTCACTACCCGGTTACACCCGGCATGAGAGGAGTAATAATGGCTATCGACGAAAACAAACAGAAAGCGTTGGCGGCAGCACTGGGCCAGATCGAAAAACAATTCGGTAAAGGCTCCATCATGCGCCTGGGTGAAGACCGTTCCATGGATGTGGAAACTATCTCCACCGGCTCGCTTTCCCTTGATATCGCCCTGGGCGCAGGCGGCCTGCCGATGGGCCGTATCGTCGAGATCTACGGGCCTGAATCTTCCGGTAAAACCACGCTGACGCTGCAGGTTATCGCCGCCGCGCAGCGCGAAGGTAAAACCTGTGCGTTTATCGATGCGGAACACGCGCTGGACCCGGTTTACGCACGCAAGCTGGGCGTCGATATCGACAACCTGCTGTGCTCCCAGCCGGATACCGGCGAACAGGCTCTGGAAATCTGTGACGCGCTGGCGCGTTCCGGCGCGGTAGACGTTATCGTCGTCGACTCCGTTGCGGCGCTGACGCCGAAAGCGGAAATCGAAGGCGAAATCGGCGACTCTCATATGGGCCTCGCGGCGCGTATGATGAGCCAGGCGATGCGTAAACTGGCGGGCAACCTGAAGCAGTCCAACACGCTGCTGATCTTCATCAACCAGATTCGTATGAAAATTGGCGTGATGTTCGGTAACCCGGAAACCACCACCGGCGGTAACGCGCTGAAGTTCTACGCCTCCGTGCGTCTGGACATCCGTCGTATCGGCGCGGTGAAAGAGGGCGACAACGTCGTCGGCAGCGAAACCCGCGTTAAAGTGGTGAAAAACAAAATCGCCGCGCCGTTTAAACAGGCTGAATTCCAGATCCTCTACGGTGAAGGTATTAACTTCTACGGCGAGCTGGTCGATCTCGGCGTGAAAGAGAAGCTGATCGAGAAAGCCGGCGCCTGGTACAGCTACAACGGCGATAAAATTGGTCAGGGTAAAGCGAACGCCATCTCCTGGCTGAAAGAGAACCCGGCAGCGGCAAAAGAGATTGAGAAGAAAGTTCGTGAACTGCTGCTGAGCAATCAGGATGCCACGCCGGACTTCGCGGTTGATGGCAACAGCGAAGCGGAAACCGAACAGGATTTCTGATATCGTCTGAACAGACTAACAAGGGGCCGCTTACGCGGCCCTTTTGCTTTTTTGATTAGCGAGGCTGCCCGTGACTGAAACTTCATCCCGCCGCTCTGACTACGCCAGGCTGCTGGATCGCGCGATTCGCATTCTGGCAATGCGCGACCACAGCGAACAGGAGCTAAGGCGCAAACTGGCCGCGCCGGTTATGAGTAAAAACGGCCCGGAAGCGTTAAACGTGACGCCGGAAGAGGTCGATAACGTCGTTGAATGGTGTATTGAGAACCGCTATCTGGACGACGAACGCTTTGTTCGTCAGTTTATTGCCAGCCGCAGCCGCAAGGGATACGGCCCGGCGCGCGTCCGCCAGGAGCTAAAGCAGAAGGGGATTTCCCGCGAGACGATAGAGGCAGCCATGCGCGAGTGCGAAATCGACTGGGCGCAGCTTGCCAAAGAGCAGGCGCAGCGAAAATATGGCGAACCCCTGCCCACCGTATTTGCCGAAAAAGTCAAAATTCAGCGCTTTTTGCTCTATCGCGGTTATCTGATGGAAGATATTCAGGAAATCTGGCGAAATTTTGCAGATTGACCCATCCGGGATTTTACTTCCCCGTGAAGAAAACTTATCTTATTCCCACTTTATTTTCGTGAGTAGCCTGCCGGTCAATACTGGGTAGTGGCTGCCAGCGACATTTCGTTAGCTTGATTTCAGGATAATTATGAGCAAGAGCACCGCTGAGATCCGTCAGGCGTTTCTCGACTTTTTCCATAGTAAAGGACATCAGGTAGTTGCGAGCAGCTCCCTGGTGCCGCATAACGACCCGACCCTGCTGTTTACCAACGCCGGGATGAACCAGTTCAAGGATGTCTTCCTTGGTCTCGACAAACGTAATTATTCGCGCGCGACCACCGCGCAGCGTTGCGTTCGTGCGGGTGGTAAACACAACGATCTGGAAAACGTCGGCTACACCGCGCGTCACCACACCTTCTTTGAAATGCTGGGCAACTTTAGCTTCGGCGATTATTTCAAACAGGACGCCATCAAATACGCATGGGAACTGCTGACCGGTGAAAGCTGGTTCGCCCTGCCGAAAGAAAAACTGTGGGTGACCGTTTACGAAACCGACGATGAAGCGTTCGATATCTGGGCAAATGAAGTTGGCGTACCGCGCGAGCGTATTATCCGCATCGGCGACAACAAAGGCGCGCCGTTTGCTTCCGATAACTTCTGGCAGATGGGCGACACCGGGCCGTGCGGCCCCTGCACCGAAATCTTCTTCGACCATGGCGACCATATCTGGGGCGGCCCTCCGGGAACGCCGGAAGAAGACGGCGATCGCTATATTGAGATCTGGAATATCGTCTTCATGCAGTTCAACCGTCAGGCTGACGGAACCATGGAGCCGCTGCCGAAGCCGTCCGTAGATACCGGTATGGGCCTCGAGCGTATTGCCGCCGTGCTGCAGCACGTCAACTCCAACTACGATATCGATCTGTTCCGCGATCTGATTAAGAGCGTGGCGAAGGTTACCGGCGCGACCGATCTCTCTAACAAGTCGCTGCGCGTTATCGCTGACCACATTCGTTCCTGCGCGTTCCTGATAGCCGATGGCGTTATCCCGTCGAATGAAAACCGCGGCTACGTGCTGCGCCGCATCATTCGCCGCGCAATTCGCCATGGCAATATGCTGGGCGCGAAGGAGACCTTCTTCTGGAAACTGGTTGCCCCGCTGATTGACGTGATGGGTTCCGCCGGCGAAGAGCTGAAACAGCAGCAGGCTCAGGTTGAGCAGGTGCTGAAGACCGAAGAAGAGCAGTTTGCCCGTACTCTGGAGCGCGGACTGGCGCTGCTGGATGAAGAGCTGGCTAAACTGCAGGGCGACACGCTGGACGGCGAAACCGCTTTCCGCCTGTACGATACCTACGGCTTCCCGGTTGACCTGACCGCGGACGTTTGCCGCGAGCGCAACATCAAAGTTGATGAAGCGGGTTTTGAAGCGGCAATGGAAGAGCAGCGCCGTCGCGCGCGCGAATCCAGCGGCTTTGGCGCGGACTACAATGCGATGATCCGCGTCGACGGCGTCTCTGAGTTTAAGGGCTATGACAGCCTGGAACTGAACGGCAAAGTCACCGCGCTGTTTATCGATGGCAAAGCGGTTGATGCGGTTAACGCGGGCCAGGAAGCGGTGGTCATTCTCGATCAGACGCCGTTCTACGCGGAATCTGGCGGCCAGGTGGGCGACAAAGGCGAACTTAAGGGCGCCGGTTTCTCCTTCCAGGTCAACGACGCGCAGAAATACGGTCAGGCCATTGGTCATATCGGTAAAGTCACCGGCGGCTCGCTGAAAGTCGGCGACGCCGTGCAGGCCGATGTTGATGAGGCTCGCCGTCAGCGTATCCGCCTCAACCACTCCGCAACGCACCTGATGCACGCGGCGCTGCGCCAGGTTCTTGGTACGCACGTTGCGCAGAAGGGTTCTCTGGTTAACGACAAAGCGCTGCGCTTTGACTTCTCGCATTTTGAAGCGATGAAGCCGGAGGAGATCCGCGCGGTAGAAGATCTGGTGAACGCGCAAATTCGCCGCAACCTGCCGATCGAAACCAATATCATGGATATTGACGCTGCGCGTGAATCCGGCGCGATGGCGCTGTTTGGCGAGAAGTATGACGATCGCGTTCGCGTGCTGAGCATGGGTGATTTCTCCACCGAGCTGTGCGGCGGTACGCACGCCTCGCGCACCGGTGATATCGGCCTGTTCCGCATTACCTCTGAATCCGGCACCGCCGCGGGCGTGCGCCGTATCGAAGCGGTCACCGGCGAAGGTGCGATGGCGATGCTGCATGCGCAAAGCGATCAGCTGAGCGATATCGCGCAGCTGCTGAAAGGGGACACCCACAGCCTCGGCGACAAAGTACGTGCCGCGTTAGAACGCAGCCGTCAGCTGGAAAAAGAGCTGCAGCAGTTGAAAGAGCAGGCTGCTGTGCAGGAGAGCGCAAATCTCTCCAGCAAAGCGGAAGAGATTAACGGCGTTAAGCTGCTGGTCAGCGAACTGGCTGGCGTTGAGCCGAAAATGCTGCGTACTATGGTTGACGATCTGAAAAATCAGCTGGGTTCAACGGTTGTTGTGTTGGCCACGGTCGCAGAGGGTAAGGTTTCTCTGATTGCAGGTGTGTCTAAGGATGTGACAGACCGCGTGAAGGCAGGGGAACTGATTGGTATGGTCGCCCAGCAGGTGGGCGGTAAAGGGGGCGGTCGTCCGGATATGGCGCAAGCCGGCGGTACCGATGCGTCTGCTCTCCCTGCTGCGTTGGCCAGTGTGAAAGGCTGGGTAAGCGCAAAACTGTAATAACTATAATTGCATAGATGCTGTGATTCTCGGATTACAGCATCTTGCGCGAGAAGCACTGATAACGATAAAGTCGGGTTGAAGTTGTGTATATCGGCTAAACTTAGGTTTAACAGAATGTGATGCCGTGACTGCTTACACCGTAGGGTGTTTGTCATCGCTTACTTTTTGGCGTTATATGATGGATAATGCCGGGATACGAGAGACCCGACTCTTTTAATCTTTCAAGGAGCAAAGAATGCTGATTCTGACTCGTCGAGTTGGTGAGACCCTCATGATTGGAGATGAGGTCACTGTGACAGTTTTAGGGGTGAAGGGTAACCAGGTACGTATTGGCGTTAATGCCCCTAAAGAAGTCTCCGTGCATCGTGAAGAGATCTACCAGCGTATCCAGGCTGAAAAATCCCAGCAGTCCAGTTACTAAGGTTTTCGCGCCTCGCTATTCGGTGAGGCGCCTCCTTCCATCCCCCGTTTTTGCCACTTTTCCTCTCCGATAGCCCCTCTTTTTTGTCTCTTTCTCCGCGTCCGCGACAATTATCTTTTGCGTTAGCAGCGGCGTAATCGCCAATTTCTTGTTGATAAAATACTCTTTTTGCCGTTTTCACAGGCTAATTGCGCGGGAAGTGTGCAAACGAAAAAAAGGTCTCGAAAAAAGGTTTGACTTATAAGTACCAGAAAGTAATATGTGCGCCATCGCAGCGACGAAGAGCAGAAACAAGTTCTTCGAAGCACTCGTAAGAGGCGTGTGGTGAGGTGGCCGAGAGGCTGAAGGCGCTCCCCTGCTAAGGGAGTATGCGGTCAAAAGCTGCATCCGGGGTTCGAATCCCCGCCTCACCGCCATTTTGCATCCGTAGCTCAGCTGGATAGAGTACTCGGCTACGAACCGAGCGGTCGGAGGTTCGAATCCTCCCGGATGCACCATCTTACTTGATACGGCTTTAGCAGCAGTATCAAAATCTGCAGTAAAGTAAGTTTCCCGATGCATCCGTAGCTCAGCTGGATAGAGTACTCGGCTACGAACCGAGCGGTCGGAGGTTCGAATCCTCCCGGATGCACCATTAGCAGTTCCCTGATGCATCCGTAGCTCAGCTGGATAGAGTACTCGGCTACGAACCGAGCGGTCGGAGGTTCGAATCCTCCCGGATGCACCATATTCTCCGAGATAGCAGCCACGCTGTTGTTTCATGGTCTGCGAGATAATCGCCAGCACCAGGGAGGATAACGTTGCTTTAGCAACGGCCCGAAGGGCGAGCCGGGCGAGTCATCCTCCCGGATGCACCATCTCTTACTTGATACGGCTTTAGTAGCGGTATCAATATCGGCAGTAAAGCAAGTTTCCCGATGCATCCGTAGCTCAGCTGGATAGAGTACTCGGCTACGAACCGAGCGGTCGGAGGTTCGAATCCTCCCGGATGCACCATATTCTCCGAGATAGCAGCCACGCTGTTGTTTCATGGTCTGCGAGATAATCGCCAGCACCAGGGAGGATAACGTTGCTTCAGCAACGGCCCGAAGGGCGAACCGAGTGAGTCATCCTCCCGGATGCACCATCTCCTCCGAGATAGCAGCCACGCTGTTGTTTCATGGTCTGCGAGATAATCTCCAGCCACTCTCTTTGTCTCAAAACCTCTTAAACGCAATAATTCACCTTGTCCTTCAGCACTTTTTTCATTGGCAACTCCCTCTTTCCACTATAATTTATTCCTGTTAACCGACCTGATCCTGGGTGGGATAAGTGCAAGGAGAGAAATCCATGAAATGGTTCAAAGCAATATCTGCGTGTTGCGCGACGCTTCTGGTCGCCGCCACGCTTGCGGGCTGCGCAGGTTCATCCACAAAGGAAAGTACCGGTGGGTATATTGACGATACTGTCGTGACCACCAAAGTCAAAACCGCGCTCTTCAATGACAAAGAGATTAAGTCTTCGGAAATTAGCGTCCAGACCTTTAAAGGTCGTGTACAGCTCAGCGGCTTTGTCTCATCCGTCGATAGCGCTAAACGAGCGGTAGAAGTGACGCGAAAAGTGCAGGGCGTTCGTATGGTTGAGAACGATTTAAGAATCAAATAAACGCACCACACTGCATCTGTATCAACAAGGGCGCCATCGAGCGCCCTTGTTGCATCTACCGCTGGCAGCGACAAAGCAGACCTTTTGCGTTACAGTAACTCCTCCTTAACCGGTTGGTGAGAAGACGATGTACGAACGTTACGCAGGACTGATTTTTGATATGGATGGCACGATCCTCGATACCGAGCCGACGCATCGTAAGGCATGGAACGAGGTTCTGGGACGTTACGGTATGCGTTTTGATATGCAGGCCATGGTCGCGCTTAACGGTTCTCCTACCTGGCGGATCGCTCAGGCCATTATCGAATTAAATCAGGCTGATTTAGATCCTCACTCTCTGGCGCAGGAAAAAACGGACGCCGTGAAAGCGATGCTGCTTGATAGCGTCCGCCCCTTACCGCTGATTGAGGTGGTTAAGGAGTGGCACGGTCGTCGTCCGATGTCGGTCGGTACCGGCAGCGAGAGCGCCGTTGCTGAAGCGCTGCTGGCCCATCTGGGCCTGCGTCACTACTTCTCGGCGGTAGTTGCCGCCGATCATGTCGCCAACCATAAACCCGCGCCTGATACTTTCTTACTCTGCGCTGAGCGCATGGGCGTTGCGGCGGAGAAATGCGTGGTCTTTGAAGATGCGGACTTTGGTCTGCAGGCGGCGAAGCGCGCCGGAATGGATGCCGTGGACGTGCGGTTGCTGTGAGCGACTCGCTGTCGCTGATATCGCTGTTTGCCAGCAGCTTTTTGAGCGCCACGCTGCTTCCCGGCAATTCGGAAGTGGTGTTGATTGCCATGCTGCTGGCGGGGGCTAGCCAGCCCTGGTTACTGGTTTTAATAGCAATAATCGGTAATAGCCTTGGAGGGGTAACTAACGTTATTCTGGGGCGCCTGTTTCCGCTGCGCAAAACATCGCGCTGGCAGGAGAAGGCGTCCGGCTGGCTGAGGCGCTACGGCGCGGCCGCGCTATTATTAAGCTGGGCGCCTGTTATAGGCGATTTGCTGTGTTTACTGGCGGGATGGATGCGTATTTCCTGGGGACCAGTGCTCTTTTTTTTATGCCTTGGCAAAGCAATACGCTATATCGTCGTTGCGGCGATAACGCTTCAGGGCATGACGTGGTGGCACTAATTGGACTGATTGTTCAACCATTACAATTATGCTAATTCAAACGATTTCGACAGGCGGGAGGTCAAATTGATCCCGGACGTATCACAGGCGCTGGCCTGGCTGGAAAAAAATCCGCAGGCGCTGCAGGGTATTCAACGTGGTCTTGAGCGCGAAACGCTGCGCGTCAATGCTGACGGCACGCTGGCCACTACCGGTCATCCGCAGGCACTGGGTTCAGCGCTGACTCATAAATGGATTACCACCGATTTTGCCGAAGCTTTGCTGGAATTTATTACGCCGGTTGATGGCGATATCCAGCATATGCTCACCTTTATGCGCGATGTTCATCGCTATACCGCACGTCATATTGGCGACGAGCGGATGTGGCCGCTGAGCATGCCTTGCTATATCGCGCCCGGCCAGGATATTGAACTGGCGCAGTACGGTACCTCTAATATCGGCCGCCTGAAAACGCTGTATCGCGAAGGGCTGAAAAATCGCTACGGCGCGCTGATGCAAACCATCTCCGGCGTGCACTATAACTTCTCGCTGCCGATGGCTTTCTGGCAGGCTAAGTGCGGCGTTGAGGATGCCGAAAGCGGTAAAGAAGCGATCTCAGCGGGCTATTTCCGCTCCATTCGCAACTACTACCGTTTTGGTTGGGTGATTCCATACCTGTTCGGCGCTTCCCCGGCGATCTGCTCGTCGTTCCTGCAGGGCAAACCGACGTCGCTGCCTTTTCAGGAAGCCAGCAACGGCATGTACTACCTGCCTTACGCGACCTCGTTGCGTCTGAGCGATCTGGGCTATACCAATAAATCGCAAAGCAATCTCGGAATTACGTTTAACGATCTCTACGAGTATGTGGCAGGATTGAAGCGGGCGATTAAAACGCCTTCCGAAGAGTATGAAAATATCGGGCTGGAGAAAGACGGGAAGCGTCTGCAAATCAACAGCAACGTGCTGCAGATCGAAAACGAGCTGTACGCGCCGATTCGCCCGAAACGCGTGACCCGCAGCGGCGAAACGCCTTCCGACGCGCTGCTGCGCGGCGGTATTGAATACATTGAAGTGCGCTCCCTGGATATCAATCCGTTCTCACCGATTGGCGTTGACGAGCAGCAGGTGCGTTTCCTCGATCTGTTTATGGTCTGGTGCGTGCTGGCCGATGCGCCGGAGATGAGCAGCGACGAGCTGCTGTGCACGCGCACCAACTGGAATCGGGTGATTCTGGAAGGCCGTAAGCCGGGCCTGACGCTCGGTATTGGCTGCGAAACCGCGCAGTTCCCGCTGGCCCAGGTCGGCAAAGATCTGTTCCGCGATTTACGCCGCGTGGCGCAGACCCTGGATAGCATCCACGGATGTCAGGCCTATCAGCAGGTCTGCGATGAGCTGGTCGCCTGCTTCGACAATCCGGAATTAACCTTCTCGGCGCGCATTCTGCGTTCTATGCTTGAAGAGGGGATTGGCGGTACCGGCAGAGAACTGGCCGATCGCTATCGGACGATGCTGCGCGAAGAGCCGCTGGAAATTTTAAGCGAGGCGGATTTTGTTGCCGAGCGTGAAGCATCGCTACAGCGTCAGAAGAAGGTGGAAGCGGCGGATAGCGAGCCGTTTGAAGCGCTGCTGGCAAGGCACGCGTAGCTTTACGCGCCGTAAAAAAGAAAACGGCCACATCACTGTGGCCAAACTTTCATCTCTGATTCAGGGATGATGATGATAATAAATGCGCGTCTTTCATATACTCAGACTCGCTGCCTCAAAAAGAGTTCATTTTATTTTTAAAAAAATCACTATCGGAGGTGAAGAATGCCGTTGTTAGATAGTTTCACAGTCGACCATACCCGAATGGAAGCGCCTGCGGTGCGTGTCGCGAAGAAAATGAACACGCCTCACGGCGATGAAATCACCGTTTTCGATCTGCGATTCTGCGTGCCAAACCAGGAAGTGATGCCGGAAAGAGGCATTCATACCCTTGAGCACCTGTTTGCCGGCTTCATGCGCGATCACCTGAACGGCAATGGTGTGGAAATTATCGACATCTCTCCGATGGGCTGCCGCACCGGGTTCTATATGAGCCTGATCGGTACGCCGGACGAGCAGCGCGTCGCGGATGCCTGGAAAGCGGCGATGGCCGACGTGCTGAAGGTGAAAGATCAGAACCAGATCCCGGAGCTGAACGTTTACCAGTGCGGAACCTACACCATGCACTCGCTGGAAGAAGCTCAGGAAATCGCTCGCCATATCATCGAGCGCGATGTCCGCGTCAATAGCAACGATGAGCTGGCGCTGCCGAAAGAAAAACTGCAAGAACTGCACATCTAGTGCTTCTGCCACGGCCCGGCGAACCCCGTCGGGCCGCTATTCCCTGACGCCGCGGCGATGTCGACGACTTTAACCTTCAATTTTCAACACCGTTCGCTGGTGCCTTTTGCCCATGATTACGCCCATGGCGATAGCGAACCCTGGCATCAGCACGATTGCGCCCAGCTGCTGCATATTCTCAGCGGCGTGGTGCGGGTGGAAACTGCGCATGGCTACTGGGTCGTGCCGCCGGGGCGAGGCGTCTGGCTGCCCGCCGGTACCCCGCATACCCTACGGGTTACCGGCGCTGCGGCTGCGCGAACCCTGTTTATCGATCCTCTCGCGCGCGCCGATCTTCCCGCTGCCTGCCAGATAGTGCAGGTGACTCCGCTGCTGCGTGAACTGATCGTCGCGTCGCTGACGCTGGCGGAATCCTACGCGCCGGGCAGCCGCGATGAACGCATTTACGAACTGATCCTCGATGAAATTCGCGGCATGGCGGTGCTGCCGTTTGGCCTGCCGGAGCCGCAAAGCGAAGCGCTGCGCCGTTTATGCCAGAAGGTAAGAGAAGCGCCCGGCGACTCGTGGAGCAGCGCCGTGGCGGCGAAAGAGAGCAGCATGAGCGAGCGCACGCTGAATCGTCATTTTCAGCAGCAGACCACGCTCACCTGGAGTGAATGGGTGCGCCGGGCGAAGCTGATGGAAGCGCTGGTTCGCCTGGCGCAGGGGCAGTCGGTACTGCGGGTGGCGCTGGATCTCGGCTACGGTAGCCACAGCGCTTTTAGCGCTATGTTTCGCCGGGTAACAGGCGTCGCCCCCAGCGACTACTTCCGTTCGCCGGAGTAATGGCCTGCGCTCATCGCATTGCACAGCGCCTGCAGCGAGGCGCGCGCCACGTCGTTATCAATTCCCACCCCCCAGCGGCTGTCGCCATTCGGGAAGACGCAGCGAATATAGGCGACTGAACGGCTGTCGCTACGTTCGCCGAGGGTATGCTCGTGATAATCCTTAATCACGATGTTTTGCTTTAACAGGCCGCTCAGCCCGCTGGCGGCTGCGGACAGCAGGCCGTTGCCGCGGCTCTGCAAACGTCGCGTTTCGCCGGCGATGCGCAGGGAAGCCTGCAGAGAAAGCTGGCCGTCCTGCTGGCTATCGCTTTGGTAATCCAGCAGCGCCAGCGGCGGCTGGGGGACCAGCCCGTAGCGTGCGCGAAACAGTTGCCACAGCGCGTTGTGGGTCATCTCCTTACCATGCGTATCGGTTTCGCGCTGGACGTGCAGGCTAAAATCCTGCTGCAGCGCGCGCGGCAGCTTCAGGCCATGATTCTGTTCAATCAGCCACGCGCTGCCGCTTTTGCCGGACTGGCTGTTAACGCGGATCACCGCCTCGTAGCTACAGCCGATATCCTGCGGGTCGATAGGCAGGTAGGGCATTTCCCAGCGATCGCCGGGCCGGCGGGCGTCGAACCCTTTTTTGATCGCATCCTGATGCGAGCCGGAAAAGGCGGTATAGGCCAGGCTTCCCGCCCACGGGTGGCGCGGATGAACCGGGATCTGGTTGCAGCTTTCGACGATTTCGACCACCCGGTTCATCTCAGCGAACCTGAGCCGGGGATCGACGCCCTGGCTGTAGAGATTCATCGCCAGCGTCACCAGACAGACGTTACCGGTGCGCTCGCCGTTGCCGAACAGGCAGCCTTCGACGCGGTCGGCGCCGGCCATCACCGCCAGCTCCGCGCTGGCGACGCCGGTTCCCCGGTCGTTATGCGGATGAACGCTAATGCACACATCGGCGCGGCGCGAGAAGTGACGACAAAAATACTCAATTTGATCGGCATAAACGTTAGGCGTGTTCACTTCCACCGTCGCGGGCAGGTTGATAATCATCGGCCGTTCGGCGCAGGGCTGCCAGATTTCCGCCACCGCTTCGCAAATCTCCAGCGCGAATTCCGGCTCGGTAAAACAAAAAGTTTCCGGAGAGTACTCGTATTGCCAGCGGGTCTGCGGCTGCTGTTCGCACCGTTGGCGGATAAGCCGGGTAGCGCGGGTCGCCAGCTCGACGACCTGCGCTTTGTTCATTCCAAAAACCCGCTCGCGGAACAGCGGAGCGGTGGCGTTATAGAGGTGAACGGTGGCGCGGTGGGCGTCGCGCAGCGATTCGAAGGTCCTGAGGATTAAATCTTCCCGCGCCTGGGTCAGCACCTGAATCGTCACGTCCTGCGGGATGCGCCGTTCTTCAATAAGTTGACGCACAAAGTTGAAATCGGTTTGCGAAGCCGAAGGAAAGGCCACCTCGATCTCTTTAAATCCGCACTCTAGCAGCAAGTCCCAGAACTGCAGTTTGCGCGCGCTGTCCATCGGCTCGGCCAGCGCCTGGTTGCCGTCGCGCAGGTCGGTGGAGAGCCAGCGCGGGGCGCGGGTAATTTGCTGCTCCGGCCAGCGGCGGTCGGGCAGGGCAATCGGCGGATAGGGACGGTATTTTTCACCAGGTTGAGTCAGCATGATTTTCTCCTTCTAAGCGAGTCTTTATCGTGCATGACAAGGCGAAAAGGCATCTCCAGCGAACTGGACATAAACTAGCGCAAACTGGACAACCTGCGCGGCGGCCATAAAAAAAGGGATCCGCAGATCCCTTCAGGTCAAACCTTAGTGCGCGCCGCCACCGCCGCCGCCGGCGCTGAACGGCGGTCTGGCAAACCACACCAGCCCGAGCAGAAGGATAAATATCGCCGCCGAGAACCAGAAAATTTCGTTGGCGGAGATAATCAGCCCCTGGTTGGTTATCTGCTGCGCGATCCAGCCGGACGCCTGCTGCTGCGTCATCCCTAATCCCTGCAGCTGGTCGTACATCTGCTGGGCGTTGGGATTATACGGCGTCACCGACTCGGTAAGCTGAGCATGGTGCAGCGCCTCGCGGTTCGTCCACATGGTGGTGGTAATCGAGGTGCCGATGGAGCCCGCCAGGGTACGCGTAAAGTTCGACAGGCTCGATGCCGCCGCCAGCCTTTCCGGCGGCAGGCCGGAAAGCGTAATGGTCGTCAGCGGCATAAAGAAGCAGGCCACCGCGAAGCCCTGGATAAACTGCGGCCACGCCGAGGCGCCGAAGTCCATACCCGGTTCGAAGGTCCACGCGCGCCAGTAAAAACAGACCGCGTACATGATAAAGCTGAAGGTGACCAGCCGACGCATATCCAGCTTATGCGCGAAGCGGCCGATAATCGGCGACAGGATAACCGGGATCACCCCGACCGGCGCCGAGGCCAGACCGGCCCAGGTGGCGGTATAGCCGTATACCTCCTGCAATAGCTGCGGCAACAGCACGATAGCGCCAAAGTAGAGCATATAGGCGAGGCTGATACACAGGCAGCCGATGGTGAAGTTTCGCGACTTAAAGAGCGACAGGTCGACTATCGGGTTGTCGTCGGTTAGCTCCCAGACGATAAGGAAGCTTATCGCCACCACTGCGACAATGGTCAGGATGATGATCTCGTTCGAGGCGAACCAGTCCAGCTCTTTACCCCGGTCGAGCATCACCTGCAGGCTGCCGATACCGATGATCAGCAGCGCCAGGCCGACGCCGTCGATCCGCCGCTGCTCGGTGCGGGTTTCGCGGTTGCGCAGGGTCTGTAGCGTCATCACCACCACGGCGATACCAATCGGCACGTTGATAAAGAAGATCCAGCCCCAGTGGTAGTTGTCGCTGATATAGCCGCCGAGGATAGGGCCGCAAATCGGCGCGACGATCACCGTCATTGACCACAGCGCCAGCGCGATAGAGCGCTTGGCGGGCGGGTAGTTGCTGAGCAGCAGACTTTGCGACAGCGGGATCAGCGGACCGGCGACGATCCCCTGAATCACGCGGAAGAAAATCAGCATCGTCAGGCTGTTTGACATGCCGCAGGCCCAGGAGGCGATGGCGAACGCCACCGTCGACCAGAGGAACAGCTTCACTTCGCCAACGCGCTTTGCCAGCCAGCCGGTAATCGGAATGGAGATAGCGTTCGCTACCCCAAACGAGGTGATAACCCAGGTGCCCTGGCTCAACGATGAGCCAAGGTTACCGGCGATGGTGGGGATGGCCACGTTGGCGATGGTGGAGTCCAGCACCTGCATAAAGGTCGCGAGCGACAGCGCAATGGTCATAATGACCAGCTGCGCGCCTTCCAGCGGTTTTTGCTGTTGCATTACGCTCACCCCGAATTATCCGGCGTTGGCCTGGATGATGTCGTTTATCAGCTTATTGACCGGCTCGAGGCCGATTTCGCGGGCATTACTTTCGTAAACCGGGGAGCTACGCACCTGACTTGCCAGCATCTCGCCGCCGCGGTCGGTGGTGTTCACCTCAACGAGGGTCGACAGGCCGATGCGCAGCGGGTGCTCCGCCAGCTGTTTTTCATCCAGCTCAATACGTACCGGCAGGCGCTGAACCACTTTGATCCAGTTGCCGGTGGCGTTCTGCGCGGGCAGCAGCGAGAAGGCGCTACCGGTACCCATATCGAGGCCGACCACTTTACCGGTGTATTTCACATCGTCGCCGTAAATATCGCTGATCACGGTGGCCGGCTGACCGATACGCATATGCGCCAGCTGCGTTTCTTTAAAGTTGGCGTCAATCCACAGGTTGGTCGCCGGAACGACGGCCATCAGCGGCGTGGTGCTGCTGATTTGCGCGCCGGGCTGTACGGAGCGACGCGATACGTAGCCGCTAATCGGGCTGACGATTTTTGTCCGCTGCAGGGCCAGCCAGGCGTTACGCACTTCGGTGGCCGCCTGCAGCACAGCAGGCTGCTGTTCCAGCTTCGTACCCAGCACGATTGCCTGGTTGGCGTTGTACTGCTGAATCGCCACGTCCAGTTCGGCCTGGGCGCTGGCAACCGTGTCGCGGGCGTGCTGCAGCTCTTCGCGGCCAATCAGGTTGGCGGCCCCCAGCGGAATACGGCGGTTAAGGTCGGTCTGCGCCTGGGAAAGCGCGGTTTTTTTAACCTCAATGCTGGCCTGCAGCTGCTTGCTGTTGATCATCTGCTGGCGCGTTTGACGCACGCTGGCGGCCAGCTGGGTTTGCGCTTTTTCAAACGCCTGCTGGGCATCGGTCTGGTCGAGGGTGACCAGCGGATCGCCTTTTTGCACGTAGTCGGTGTTGTCGGCCCAGACTTTCGTCACGCTGCCGGACACCTGCGCCATAATTTGCACCTGATTCCCTGCCACATACGCGTCATCGGTCTCTTCGAAGTGACGCAGTACTAAAAACCAATAAATCCCGTATGCCACGGCAACAATAATAAAGAGCAAGGTCAGCAGCAGCAGGGCGCCTTTACGCTTCCCTTTTTTGCTGCCCGGTTGCTGCGGGGTTTGGCTCTCCGCATTTGCGCTCATGTTATTCTCCACGATCTTATTATTTCACATCGGCTGAGCCGACCTGTTTATCAGAAAGGCCAGCAGAAGATCTGCTGGCCTGTTCGTTTCTTTGTCAATCCAGAAAAAGCGTTGAGCGGTTGGTTCCGCGCTTAGCGCAGAGACTCCGCAAGCACGCCATCCTCTTCCATTTGGTCGAGGCGACCAAGCAGTTTACGGGTGATGTGCTCGAGCTGATCTTTTTCGCTGGTGCTTAAAGAAGACCAGAGCTGATGCAGGCAGTTGTGCTGCGGCGGTAACACTTCGCGCAGGAACTGATGCCCCTTTTCGGTGAGCTGTAAATGCAGGCAGCGACGATCGTTATCGCTTTCGCGGCGCTCAATCCAGCCGCGTTTTTCCAGCTCGTCGGCAATGCGCGTGGCGTTGGTACGGGAAGAGCCCAGCGCGCAGCTCAGCTCAGAAGGCTGAATGCTGTGGTTTTCCTGAGACTCAAGCGTGATCAGCGCCATAAACAATGTCTCGTTAATCCCTTGCGCTTTCAGCATCTTGTTACGGTTTTCCAGCAGCTTTCCCTGCATATGCATGCAAAGGCGGGTGAGCAGAATTTCCTGAAAAGGAAAGTCTTCGTGACGGCTGGCGCGGAACTTGAGCATTTGCTCAATGGGAGTAAACGAACTATCCATTTTGGTTATGACCTCATTAATTACAGTCGATATAATAACTATTGTGACAAATAAATCAAATGAATTATTGACAAAAATTGATACTTTAGGCTTATAGCCATAGGCCGATTTTCCAGACAACACCGTAGGTTAGGGCGCTTAGAAGCGTAGGCAAAATAATGCTGCGCGTTTTCCAGAAGGCCAGGCCCAGCACGGCGAAGCCAGCCAGTGTAGGCAGCAGGCGGCGGGCGTCGTGGAGAATTTCCGGCACGCTGGAGACCACCAGCAGCGCGCAAATAGAGGCGATGCCGATGGTATCGAGCAGCACGCCGATCGGACCGCGACGCGTCGGACGCGCGTTGCCGGCGCGCAGGCGCAACGGCAGATAGCGAAACAGATAGTTTACGCAGCCGACCACAACGCCGATCGTCAGGACATCACTGTTCATCGGGCATCCCCTGTAGGCTGGCCTGTACCAGAGCGGTCAGGCAGCCGCAGACAATCCCGGCCAGGATGGCGGCGGGTATGGAAAACAGAATCATTCCCCCCAGCGCCCCTGCCAGCGCGGCGGTCACGCTAAGCGACTGCTTGCGCTGGAAAGAAGCCAGTAAAAAACTCATAAACAGCGCGGGAAGCATAAAGCCCAGCGCCGCCTCCACCGCCGGAAAATCGGTCAGCAGGCCGCTGCCTGAATACGCGCCGATCAGCGTGCCGAAGACCCACGACGCCCAGGACAGAAAAGCGATACCGATCATCCAGCTTTCGCTCCAGCGCCGACCGTCGCGTACCAGTTTAGCGGTGGCGGCGGCAAACACCTCATCAGTCAGGCCGAACGCCCAGATCGCGGTTTTTTTGTTGCTCAGCGCGCGCGGGATGCGGCTGCGCAGGGAAGGGCCGTAGAGAACGTGACGAACGTCCATCGCCATGACGGTGAGCGCGGCGACCCACAGCGAGCTTCCCGCCGCCAGCATCGCGACGATCACGAACTGGCTGGCGCCCGCGTAAATAATGCAGGAGAAGAACAGGCTTTCCAGGGGAGTGAAGCCGAGCTTCGTGGCGTTGAGGCCGAAGGCGAAGGCCACGGGAATATAGCTAATGACGATAGGCAGGCTGTCTTTCAGGCCTTCAGCCAGCGTGGCCTCAGCGGCGGGAGGGGTATGCGTCAATGCGTCAGAATTTTCCATAGGAATTGCTTATTAATCACTCACGTGAAAATCACATGATTAAACAGGTAGATTTACCTTAGCAGAGAGCCGTGCGGCTTAACAGCCGCTAAGAGGCTGATGGTTAAAGTTATGCACATTTTTTGCATATAAACCCATCGGGCGGGAAAGGCGGGGCGATGATAGCGAAGGTGGAGTCTGTACGTTCTGATGGCCCGGAAAGGCGGGAGCCTTTCCGGGGAAACGCGATAAAAGCGGGAGATTATTTCTGCGCGGCCAGCGCTTCGTTCACCCAGCCGTCAAACTGCTGCTGGTGGGCTTTGATCCAGCCGTCGACGTGGCCCTGAATATCCGCTTCCGAACCATGCCCCTCGTGCATCATGGCATTCTCGGCGTTGATATCGGCAATCGGCAGCTTCATGATGCTAAACAGCTTCGCCGCCGCCGGGTTTTTCTCGGCCCAGGCTTTGTTGGCGACGATATGCATGGTGCTGACCGGGAAGCCGTAGTTGGCGCCATTAGAGAGCTTCGTGTCGATATTTTTTTGCACGCCCGGCAGGGAGGAGAACGGTACCTGCAGCCAGACGACGTCTTTACCCGGTTTCAGCACATCGCTGACCCAGTAAGGCGTCCAGGTGTAGTAGATGACCGGCTTGCCCTCTTTATAGCGGGCAATGGTGTCGGCCATCATGGCGGCATAGTTCCCCTGATTGTGGGTGACGGTGTTATTCAGACCATAGGCATCAAGCTGATGGTTAATCACCGCTTCACAGCCCCAGCCAGGCGTACAGCCGGTCAGGTCGGCTTTGCCGTCGCCGTTGGTGTCGAACAGTTTGGCGATTTTCGGATCTTTTAGCTGGTCGATAGATTTGATGTGGTACTGCTCGGCGGTTTTCTTATCAATCAGGTAGCCCTGCGTCGCGCCGTTCACAAATACGCCTTGGCGGTAGAACTTTTTATCGCCGCCGGCGGCAGCGTACATATCGTCGTGCAGCGGCTGCCAGTTGACGGCGGTAAAGGTGGCGTCGCCGGAGGCGAGCGAGGTATAGCCGACGTTGTAATCCACTTCGCTCGGCTTATCGACGGTATAACCGAGCTTCTCCAGCGCGCGGCTGACCAGCAGGGTCTGGAAGGTCTCTTCCGAAATGGTGCTCTGAATCGGCTTAACGGTAATGCCTTTGCCAGGCAGATCCGCCGCGAAGGCGGTGGTGGAAATGAGGGCGGTTAACGCTGTGGCAAGGATCGCTGTATGTCGCATCGTTGTTCCTTTTACTTATCAGAAGGGGAGTCTATCCCCCCGATTGCCGGGGGGATGGGCTCTTATTTACAGAAAGGGCGAGTTATCAGCCCCAGTGGGCCGGTTGCATACCAGCGGCGGTTGCCGCGACTGCGCGAGTCCCGTCCTACGGCCTGAGTCAGACGGTCAAGAATAATGGCGAGGATAACAATCCCGACGCCGCCAACGGTGGCCAGGCCCATATCAAGGCGACCGATGCCGCGCAGTACCATCTGGCCGAGACCGCCAACGGCAATCATCGAGGCGATGACCACCATCGACAGGGCCAGCATCAGCGTCTGGTTGACCCCGGCCATAATAGTCGGCATGGCCAGCGGTAGCTGAACCTTAAACAGCAGCTGACGCGGGCTGGCGCCGAAGGAGCGCGATGCTTCAATCAGATCCGCCGGCACCTGGTTAATCCCCAGAATGGTCAGGCGGACAATCGGCGGCAGGGCGAAGATAATGGTGACCACCACGCCCGGAACGTTGCCGATACCGAACAGCATCACGATGGGCACCAGGTAGACAAACGCCGGCGTGGTCTGCATCGCGTCGAGCAGCGGACGGATGATTTTCGCCGCCCGCGGGCTGCGCGCCAGCCATATCCCAAGCGGCAGGCCGATCAGCATACAAAACAGCAGTGCGGTCAGCACCAGCGCCAGGGTTACCATCGCCTGCGACCAGGCGCCGATAGCGCCGATGGCGATCAGCGAAATCAGCGTCGCCGCACCCATGCCGACGCTGGAAATCTGCCAGGCAATCAGCGAGAAAATAATAATCGCCACCGGCGCCGGCATGCCCAGCAGCAGCTGCTGGAAGGCGCTCAGGATGTAATCCACCGGTACGCGTATTCCCTGGAATAGCGGACGGAAATGCATCACTACCCAGTCGATGCCGTGCGTGACCCAGCTATCGAGCGGGATCAGCGTGTTATGGAACGGGTCCATAATATTGAAGTGTTCCGGCTGCGGCGCGGGCGCGCTGCTCAGCCAGTCGGCGCCGCCGCCGTTGGTCGGCGCTGGCGTAGAGGTGCCCCAGGCATCGGCGGATTGCGCTGCGCTATCCGCCGCCGGCGCGGTGTCCCACGGGTTAGATTGATCAGCCATTGTTTGCCCCCTCGCGATCTAAAGCCTGCAGCAGCATGCGTTTGGAAATGATGCCGACGTACTGTTGCCCTTCATCGATAACCGGCACCGCACACGGTGCATGGCCGACGTGAGAGAGCAGCTCGCTGAGCGGCGTTTGCGCATCCACCGCCTGCGGGGAGTCGATTAACGCCGCATCGATTCCCTGGCCTTCGCTCAGCGCGGCTTTCAGAGAATCAATGGAGATAATGCCAACAAACTTATTCCCGCGTTCAATGACGTAGCCATATTCGCGGTCTTCATCCTGCAATAATTTCAGCGCGGAGCGCGGGCCGAAACCAGGCGTTTTACGAATCAGCCCCACCGGGCTGCGGCGGGCAATATCTTTAGCGCTGAACACCTGGCTAATATCGACGCCGCGGAAGAAGGTTCGGACATAATCATTGGCCGGATTATTGAGTATTTCATCCGGCGTGCCGACCTGAACCACTTCACCATTTTGCATAATGGCAATACGATCGCCAATCCGCATGGCTTCATCGAGATCGTGGGAAATAAATACCACGGTACGCTGATGTCGGGCCTGTAATTTAGTGAGCTCATCCTGCATTTCGGTACGAATTAATGGGTCGAGCGCCGAGAAGGCTTCATCCATTAACAGAATATCGGGGTTAATCGCCAGCGCGCGGGCGAGACCAACGCGCTGGCGCATGCCGCCGGAGAGTTCGTCCGGGTACGCATGAGCATAATTTTCCAGGCCGACCTGACGCAGCGCCTCCAGCGCTTTTTCCTGGCGTTCCTGAGTCGGCACGCCGGCCAGCTCCATGCCGAAACCGGCGTTGTCGAGCACGGTCATATGCGGCATAAGCGCAAAGGATTGAAAAACCATCGCAATCTTTTTCCTGCGCACCTCGCGGAGCTCGGCGTCAGAGATTTTAGCGATATCGACGCCGTCGATCAGGACCTGGCCGCGGGTGGGTTCAATCAGGCGATTGAGAAGGCGAACCATGGTGGATTTCCCCGAACCGGAGAGCCCCATGATGACGAATATCTCGCCTTCTTCAATGGTCAGACTGGCGTTCTTAACGCCAAGCGATAGCCCCGTCTTTTCCAGTATTTGTTCTTTCGATAGTCCTTTGTCGATATATTTGAAAGCCCGCTGCGGGTGCTCGCCAAATATCTTATAGAGATTCTTGATTTCTAATTTAATTGCCATGCAAGAGAGTGTTTCCTGTTATTTATTAATATCGATATGGTACCCGGTGGTGATAATTGCTTTTTTACACCCTAACATACTGAGAATCTGTGACAACCCTTTATGTGGCGTTGCCAGGGAAATGCGCGGGAGAGAATTCCGGTACATCCCCCGTGATATAAGGGCTGAGCACGAATGACTTGTGGTCGATATTTTTTAGTTATGTTGCCTTAATTCAGGTGAAAATCGAGGGCATGTTGTTGAATATGACACGGTGATGACCGAAAGATATTGAGTGAGGTGAAAACAAATAATGTGAAATAAATCACCAGGAAATATGCTGATATATTCCTGGTGAAAGTAAGGCTAAAAGTCCCAATCGGCGTCGACGGTTTCTTCCGCTTTTCCCATCACATACGATGAACCTGAACCGGAAAAGAAGTCGTGGTTTTCGTCGGCATTCGGCGAGAGCGCGGCGAGGATCGCCGGATTGACGGCGGCCATTTCCGCCGGGAACAGCGCGTCGTAGCCGAGGTTCATCAGCGCCTTGTTGGCGTTGTAGCAGAGAAAGGCGTTGACCTCCTCAATCCAGCCGCTATCGGCGTACAGTTCACGGGTGTAGGCCAGTTCGTTGTCATACAGATCCATCAGCAGGTCGAGGGCGAAGTTTTTCATCTCTTCGCGCTTCTCGGCGCTGACTATTTCCAGTCCTTTCTGGAATTTGTAGCCAATGTAATAACCGTGTACCGCTTCATCGCGGATAATCAGGCGAATCAGATCGGCGGTGTTGGTCATTTTCCCCCGGCTGGAGAAGTACATCGGCAGCCAGAAACCGGAGTAGAAGAGGAAGGATTCGAGAAAGACGCTGGCGATTTTTTTCTTCAACGGTTCATCTGCCTGATAGTACTCCAGCATCAGCTGCGCTTTGCGCTGCAGCGGCGCGTTTTGTTCGCTCCAGGCATAGGCGGCATCGACGTCTTTGGTCTGGCAGAGCGTCGAAAAGATTGAGCTGTAGGAGCGGGCGTGCACCGCCTCCATAAAGCTGACGTTCGACAGTACCGCTTCCTCGTGCGGGGTGAGGGCGTCGGCCATCAGCGCCGGCGCGCCGACGGTATTCTGGATGGTATCGAGCAGCGTCAGCCCGGTGAAGACGCGAATCGTCAGCTGCTGCTCCGCCGGGGTGAGGGTTTGCCAGGCGGGGATATCGTTGGACAGCGGCACCTTCTCCGGCAGCCAGAAGTTGCTGGTCAGCCGATTCCAGACCTCCAGATCCTTATCATCTTCAATCTTGTTCCAGTTGATGGCGCTGATGCGCGATAAATGGGTCATCCTGTTCTCCTTATAGCGCGCAGGACACGCAGCCTTCAATTTCGGTACCTTCCAGCGCCAGCTGGCGCAGACGGATGTAATACAGCGTTTTGATGCCCTTCTTCCACGCGTAGATTTGCGCTTTGTTGATGTCGCGCGTGGTGGCGGTATCGGGGAAGAACAGGGTTAGCGACAGCCCCTGATCGACGTGACGCGTCGCCTCGGCGTAGGTGTCGATGATCTTCTGCGGGCCGATTTCGTAAGCATCCTGATACAGCGCCAGGTTGTCGTTGGTCATAAACGGCGCCGGATAGTAAACCCGTCCGGTTTTCCCCTCCTTGCGGATCTCAATCTTCGACACGATCGGATGGATGCTGGAGGTCGCGTGGTTGATGTAGGAAATCGAGCCCGTCGGCGGCACCGCCTGCAGGTTGCGGTTATAAATACCGTAGCGCATCACGTCATCGCGCAGCTGCCGCCACATATCGCGGTCGGGCAGAACAATACCGGCACGGGCGAACAGCGCGCGGACTGTCGCCGTTTTCGGCTGCCAGTCGCCTTCCAGGTAGGGGCGGAAATAGTCGCCGCTGGCGTACCGCGACTGCTCGAATCCGGCAAAACGCGTCCCTTTTTCCCGCGCTATCAGCATCGAGGTGCGCAGCGCGTGCCAGGTGATGGTATAGAAATAGAAATTGGTGAAATCCAGGCCCGCTTCGCTACCGTAGGCAATACCTTCGCGCGCCAGATAGCCGTGCAGATTCATCTGCCCAAGGCCGATGGCGTGCGAAGCGGCATTGCCCGCCGCTACCGACGGTACCGAACGGATGTCGCTCATCTCGGAAACCGCCGTCAGGCCGCGCACCGCGACCTCGACCGTGCGGGCGAAATCAGGAGAGTCCATGGTGTGGGCGATATTCAGCGAGCCGAGGTTGCAGGAGATATCCTGGCCGATGCTGGCGTAATCCAGGTTTTCGTCAAAGGTAGAAGGCGAGTTGACCTGCAGGATCTCCGAGCACAGGTTGCTCATATTGATGCGCCCGGCAATCGGGTTCGCGCGATTCACCGTGTCTTCAAACATGATGTACGGATAGCCGGACTCAAACTGAATTTCCGCCAGCCGCTGGAACAGGTCGCGGGCGCGGATCCAGCGTTTGCTGACCCGCTCGTCGGCCACCAGTTGCGCATACATTTCGCTTACCGCGATATCGCCGAACGCTTTACCGTACAGGCGCTCGACGTCGTAGGGGGAGAACAGCGCCATCTGCGCATCTTCTTTCGCTAGCTGAAAGGTGATATCCGGAATCACGACGCCGAGAGAGAGCGTTTTAATGCGGATTTTTTCATCGGCGTTCTCGCGTTTGGTATCCAGGAACCGCAGGATATCGGGATGATGGGCGTGCAGATAGACCGCGCCGGCCCCCTGGCGCGCGCCGAGCTGGTTGGCGTAGGAGAAGGCGTCTTCCAGCATTTTCATCACCGGTACCACGCCGGAGGACTGATTCTCGATGCGCTTGATTGGCGCCCCGGCTTCGCGAAGGTTGGAGAGCAGAAACGCCACGCCGCCGCCGCGCTTGGATAGCTGCAGCGCCGAGTTCACCGCCCGGCCAATGGATTCCATATTATCTTCGATACGCAGCAGAAAGCAGGAGACCAGTTCGCCGCGCTGCTGTTTACCGGCGTTGAGGAACGTCGGCGTGGCGGGCTGAAAGCGCCCGGAGAGGATCTCATCGGTCAGTTGATGGGCCAGCGTCTCGTTACCCTGCGCCAGGGCCAGGGCCACCATGCAGGTGCGGTCGGCAAAGTCTTCCAGGTAGCGCTTTCCATCGAAGGTTTTCAGCGCGTAGCTGGTATAGAACTTCCATGCGCCGAGAAACGTCTGGAAGCGAAAACCGCCGTCCCGGGCATGGGCAAATAGCTCGAGAATAAACTGGCGATCGTAGCGTGCCAGCACCCTGGCATCGTAATAGCCTTCGGCGACCAGCCACGTCAGCTTGTCGTCCTGGCTGGCGAAGGGCACGGTATTGGGCGCGACGTGGCTGGCCATAAACGCCGCCACCGCCTGATGGTCTTTGTCAAACGGGATGCGGCCGTTGCTGTCGTAGAGATTCAGCATCGCGTTGAGGGCGTGGAAATCCGGCGCCTCGCTGGTTATACGTTCTGCGGTTGTCGTTGCCAAAATTCGCTTACTCCTTTACGCACGTTGTCGACATCTTGCGGGGTGCCCATCAGTTCAAAACGATAGAGATACGGTACGCCGCATTTCAGCTTGATGACGTCGCCAGCCCGGCCATAGGCCTCGCCAAAATTGCGGTTGCCCGCGGCGATGACGCCGCGAATGAGCTGGCGGTTGTGCGGATCGTTAAGAAAGCGGATCGCCTGTCGAGGGACCGCGCCCGCCGTGCCGCCGCCGCCATAGCTGGGGACGATGAGAATGTAGGGTTCGTCTACCTGGATGCGCTCGCGCTCGTTAAGCGGAATACGCACGGCGGGCAGCCCCAGACGCTGGACAAACCGGTGCGTGTTTTCCGAACTGCTGGAGAAGTAGACGATCAGGCTCATACGCTGGCCGCTGTAACTGTCGGGCGCAGGCGGTTGATCATGTCGGGACGAAAGCCGGACCAGCGGGTCTCTCCGGCAATGACCACCGGCAGCTGGCGGAAACCTTGCTCGCGCAGCAGATCGACGGCTTCAGGATGGTGGTCGATATTGATCGTGTCGAATTCAAACCCGCGGGTTTCCATGGCCCGCTTAGTGGCATGGCACTGTACGCAGTCGTTTTTAGTGTAAATAGTAATGCGCATGATTCGTATTTCCATTTAAAATAGCAGTACGGCGCTAAAACTGACGTCGCGTGCTATGGGTTACCGATAAAGGAAATACTAGATGTAGTTATTTAAAAGTTCAACAACGCAATATATATGGTTTTTGTAAAGATTAGCCCCCGCAAAAGGATTCTGCGGGGGGCGGGACTTTGTAACGTGAGATTACAGGCGCATGCTTACCGCCAGGCGGTTAAAGGCGTTCATCAGGCTGATGGCGAAGGTCAGATCGCTAATCTGGCGGGCGCTAAAATGGTCCAGCAGCGGCAGATAAACATCGTCTTGCGCATGGCTTTCGGCGATATGGGTGACCGATTCCGCCCACGCCAGCGCCGCGCGTTCGGCATCGCTGAAATGGGCGCTCACCCGCCAGCCTGCCAGCGCGTCCAGCTTGTTCTGCGCCACACCGGATTTACGCAGGGCTTTGCTGTGCATCTCCAGGCAGAAGGCGCAGCCGTTGATTTGCGACACCCGCAAATACACCAGTTCGATCAGCGCGCCATCCAGCTCGCTTTTTTCCAGCGCAATTTTGGCCTGAACCAGGGCGTTATAGACTTCCGGGCTCAGTTCATTGTACGGCTGACGTAGTGTGTTCATTTTACTCTCCTCATTAAGACGCGAGGAAAATAGCACTATAATGGACTGCATAAGATAGCCATATTGTGATGAAAAAAGCAGACCATGATGGACGCCCAAAAAATCCCCCACTACCGACGCATTGCCAGGCAGCTTAAGCAGGCGATTGAACGCGGCGAGCTGGCTCCCGGCAGCAGGCTGCCTGCGAGCCGGGTATATGCTCAGGAGCTTGGCGTATCGCGGGCGACGGTTGAGAACGCCTGGGGCGAGCTGGTGGCGCAGGGGTGGCTGGAGCGGCGCGGACAGGCGGGGACCTTTGTTAGCGAGCGGCTTATTCCGCAGCAAAACGCGCCCGTTCAGCCCGTCGCGGGCGATGAGCCCGCGGCGCCGCTGCCGTTTCAGCTGGGGCTGCCCGCGCTGGATCTGTTTCCACGCGGCCTGTGGGCGCGCGTGATGGGGCGGCGTCTGCGTACGCAAACGCGTTTTGACCTTGCGCCAGGCGATCCCTGCGGAGAACTGACGCTTCGCCGGGCGATCGCCGATTATTTGCGCCTGTCGCGCAGCATTGAATGTCGGCCTGAGCAGGTCTTGATCACCGGTAGCTACGCGGCCTCGATGCGCCTTATATTGCGCACGCTGGCGCGGCCTGGCCAGCAAATGTGGATGGAAGATCCGGGGTTTCCGCTGATCCGCCCGGTAGTGAACGACGAGGGGGTAGCGATCAACCCCGTTCCGGTCGACGACGACGGGATGGATATTGCCTGGGCGCAGCGGCATTACCCGACTGCCCATTTCGCGCTGCTGACCCCGGCTCATCAGAGCCCGCTCGGCGTGGCGCTCTCGCTGTCCAGGCGCAGACAGCTCCTGCTATGGGCGGCGCAGAATACCGCGTGGATTATCGAAGATGATTACGATAGCGAATTCCGCTATCACGGTAAGCCGCTGCCGCCGCTGAAAAGCCTCGACGCCCCGCAGCGGGTCATCTATGCCGGGGCGTTCAGCAAGTCTTTGTTTCCGGCATTGCGCGCTGCCTGGCTGGTGGTGCCTGAACCGCTGGTGGCGCAGTTTCGTGAACAGGCCGCGCTAATGAGCTGTAGCGTGCCGACGCTGTGGCAGCAGACGCTGGCGGATTTTATTCGCGAAGGCCACTTCTGGCGACATCTGAAGAAAATGCGCGCCAGCTATGCCCAGCGCCGCCTGTGGCTTGAGTCGGCGCTGCGCGCGCAGGGCTTTACCGTGGTGCCTCAAGCGGGGGGGATCCAGATGGTGGTCAGGGTGGCCGGTGACGATCGCCTTCTGGCGCAGCGCGCCAGGCGGGCCGGTCTGGCCGTCCAGGCGCTGAGCGACTGGCGGATGGAGAGTCGGGGAGATGGGGGGCTGATCATGAGCTTCACTAATCTGACGTCGGCGGAAATGGCCAACGAGGCCGTGCGTAAGCTTGATGCCGCGCTTTACGCGAAGAGATAACAAAAACCCCTGCAGAGCAGGGGTCGACGCGTATTTGTTATCTTCATGGGTCTGGCAGTTTTATTATCGACGTAAATTCAGTAATACGCCAATAAATACCCCAACGGCTGCTGCGGCGCCGACGCTTTGCCACGGTTTGTCGCGCACGTAGCTGTCAGCGCAGCCCATGGCGTCGCACGCCGCCTGCTGGACGCGGTTGTTGCCGTTAAGCCGGGCGCGGGTCTCTTTCAGCAGCGCCTGCGCTTTTTTGCGCGCGGCCTCCGCTTCGTCTTTGGCGTCGCTGCCCCACGATTTCAGCACCTCTTCCAGCGTATCCGCTAATTGGCTGACATCGTTATGGATATCTTCAGCGCTCTCTTCTACGTTGTTGCGGTTTGCTCGGTTGGCCATTGGTTTCTCCCTTAATTCCATTGAGTCTATAAGTGTAGGACAAGATTTTGAATTATGCTGTAAATAGCCCTTTATGGAATATTCCGAAAGCGTTGCCTTTAATGAATAAGGTAAGGTTAACGTGCGGTAAAAGATAATGAGGAATGAGTATGTATTTAAGACCCGATGAGGTGGCGCGTGTTCTTGAAAAAGCCGGCTTCACCATGGATGTTGTGACGCAAAAAGCGTACGGCTATCGCCGTGGCGATAATTATGTTTATGTGAACCGTGAAGCTCGTATGGGGCGTACCGCGTTAATTATTCATCCGGCTTTAAAAGAGCGCAGCACAACGCTTGCGGAGCCCGCGTCGGATATCAAAACCTGCGATCATTATGAGCAGTTCCCGCTCTATTTAGCGGGGGATGCTCAACAGCATTATGGTATTCCACACGGGTTCAGTTCGCGAATGGCGCTTGAGCGTTTTCTGAGTGGCCTGTTTGGCGAAACGCAGTATAGCTGACAAAAAGCGGCTGGCGGAACCAGTCGCTTTTTTGCATCAACTCAGGCTTTGGCCTGCGGGCAGGGGGCTGACGCGGAACAGGCGACGGCAGTAATCGAGGAAATAGCCGTACGCGGCGCCCATCATCATTGATACCACGATATTGGAACTCACCGCCGCGGCTATCTGATGCCAGTCGGCGCCGACAACCAGCAGAATCGCCACGTATACCGGTGACTGGAATGTCACATAGGCCACCACATCGGCAATGTTCTTCATCCAGCCGGACGCGCTGATGCGACGCGCCTGGCGCATCGCGAAATCGCGATAAAAGCCGTAAGGCACCGCAATAATAATGTTCACCGGAATCGCCACCAGTCGCGAAGATAACGACTGCTGAAAAGTCATTTCGGAGAGAAAAATTTCGATCATCATGTTTACAACGGTGCAGTAAACCACCATCGCAAAGGTGTCTGCTACCGCATGACGCAAGCGGGACTGCGCAGAGAACATCGGTGTGCTCCTCGAAAATGAAGTCGATAATGCCAGAAGATTGGCGGGAAATCAGCGTTTTTGGGTGCCTGTTTTGATATGCGTAGATTATATCTCTGCATTAAAAGAGGCAACTAGCTATAAATTTTTATTTAAAGGCTTTTGGTCGATAAAATACTCTGCTTCAGGCTGTTTTTTGTTCGTTACGCTACTTTTGTTGCCATTGTTTATTTTTATAATACATTTCAAATAGATAGTTGATTTGTGCGCTGTAGGGATCGGCGGGAGGCCGGGGCGAGAGAGGGCGATTGCGCGACAGAATCGCGTCGCGGTGGGCGTAGCGTCACTTTTGGCATTTTTTACTCGTCAAAAAGCAAAATGTCAGCATGATATGCTGATTTAATCGCTGGGTGAGCATTCAGATTTTTTGCATGACTATTCCGCCAGCGTCAGTGCCGCCTTGTGATGGCCTGGCGTGGATATACGGATAACCTGCTGAGCATGCAGGTAATAAGCTAAGGGTAGTGGCTGGTTGATATTTTTCTTTTCGCCCAGGTTTATTCACTGCGTGAAATTTCGCTTTTATCGATTTGTTTATCTTATTTATTGCAAAATATAGCTGATGGTATATCCGCAATTAGTGAAAGGCTGGAAATAAATAATCGTATCAATTAAACTAGCGCCGTAATCTTTGCTTCATTTGCTATTTGGGAATTTTTTGAATTATATGTCATTACTATTAGAGAAATTGAATAATATCCGTTCACTCCGCGCCATGTCCCGTGAATTCTCCATTGACGTGCTTGAAGATATGCTGGCAAAGCTAAGGACCGTCACTGAAGAAAAACGTGCTGAAGAGCAGGCTGCTCAGGCACTG
The DNA here is from genome assembly GCF_002556465.1 of Klebsiella sp. MBT K-1. Classification (NCBI taxonomy): domain Bacteria; kingdom Pseudomonadati; phylum Pseudomonadota; class Gammaproteobacteria; order Enterobacterales; family Enterobacteriaceae; genus Klebsiella; species Klebsiella sp. MBT K-1. The sequence continues at coordinate 201,106 of NZ_PDEL01000008.1, forward strand.
CGGGCAGAACATCAGGAGAAACTAAATACCTGGCTGGAATTAATGATTGCTGATGGTATTACGCCTGAACAATTAGTGGGCCACAATAGCGCTTCCTCGAAAGGCAACAAAAAGCGCCAGCCGCGTCCGCCTAAATATCGTTTTACCGATCATACCGGCGCCGAGAAAACGTGGACCGGGCAGGGACGTATGCCGAAGCCGCTTGCGAAAGCGGTGGCTGAGGGAAAATCCCTTGATAGTTTCCTGATCTAATCGTTAAAACGGTGGGGAAACCCACCGTTATCGTTACCCGGCTTAATCAGCATACGCCAAAATCGCCGTCTTCTTTATATGCCGTCACATCGGCTGCCTTCAGCGTATATTTCTCGCCCTGCTCGTTGTTTGCCTGAACGGCAATAATGCGATCGTCCTCGACTTCAACGACTTTAAGTTTTGGCCCACCCGCGCGCGGTTGTACCAGGTCACCGACTGAAAACATACTGCTTCTCCTGTGTGCTGATAAATCTTTCGCTGACAATAACCATAGCTCAGCAAAAGCGTTACCAACAACTGAGCAAAAGAGGTAGAGGCTAGCGGCGGTTCCACGGCATCAAAGCCAAAAGACGCGCCATACCGCAAAAACCGGTGATCCCGGCGAAGGTTAATCCGGCGCCGACGAAGGCGCTAAGCAGAAAAAAGCCGCTGTTAAAAGCGTAACCTAAAGCGACGCCAAGCAAGATCAGAACCCCGGCGACGATCTGGACCTGGCGCATCAGCGGCAGCGGCTGAGATTTATCCTCTTTCACCGGCAGACCCGCCGCTTTCCACGCCTGAATTCCGCCAGCCAGCAGCCTTGCCTGCGCCGGTGCGGCGGCCTGCGCCAGACGGGCGGCATGATTCTGCGTGCGCGAACCCGCCTGACAGTGAAAAACGATCGTCTCTTCAGGGCTGGCGCGCAGCGCCGCGCCATTCGTCAGGGTTGCCAGCGGCACGAGTTCCGCGCCGGGAATATGCTCGCGGGCGTATTCATCGGCATCGCGGATATCGATCAGCCGCGCGCCGTGGTCGATGAGGGCCCGGGCTTCGGCAGGAGAAAGAGTAGCAATAGTCATAAACGCTCCTTAAGGGCAATAGATTGACTTCAGCGTGGTGACGATGTGCCGAACCGCTGGCCGGGTAATGAAGTAGTGGATGCGCTGCGCCTGACGTTCGCAGCCGATCAGGCCTTCATCGCGCATTCGCGCCAGATGCTGGGAGGTTGCGGAGGGGCTCAGCCCGGTGATGCGCGCCAGTTCGCCGGCGCTGGTGCCCGGCGCATCGCATAGCATGCACAGAATCAATAGCCTACTGGGGTTGCTCATGGCTTTCAGCAGCGCGGCGGCTTCCCCGGCGCTGGCCTGTAGCTGTTCGGGTGTATTCATTTATTTTAGTCTTTTCTAAATTTAGTAAAGTCTAAAATAAAAAGCCGCAGTGCGCCAGCACTGAATGCTGCAGTGACAAAATGGCGCGGCTGAAACCTGGTAACGGTAATGACGGTAATATGGCCGCTGCGCTTCACGCCGCGAGCGAATCAGAAGCGGCTTCCGCGACGGGCGGCGCGGCGATACAGCGTGCTGCGCGCGACGCCTAAAGCCTGCGCGGCCTTACTGATATTGCCGTTATAGCTTGCCAGCGTATCGGCAATCAGCTGCGCATCGTGCTGCTGAAGCCCACGCGGCGGGCGGGGGGCGGGCGAACTTCGGTATTCCTGGGGCAAATCACCCACTGTCAGCGTTTCACCCTCTTCGGCGAGCGCCAGCAGTACCCTCATCAGGCTTTGCAACTGGCGGACGTTGCCTGGCCAGGGCTGAGTCGCCAGGTGTTGCACAAGCGCCGGGCCCAGCGCGACGCGACGCTTTTCTCCGCCAAGATCGCGCCACAATCGCTGGATAAACGCCGGGAGTTCAGGCCACTCGCGCAGCGGCGGCAGCGTCAGAGCAAACTCGCGCAGGCGGTAGAGCAGATCTTCGCGGAAGGTACCTTCGGCGACGCGCTGCGCCAGGTTGCGGTGGGTGGCGCAAATCACAGCGAAGTTAACCGGCGAGCTCCGGCTGGCGCCAAGCGGCGTGACCTCTTTCTCCTGTAAGATCCTCAGCAGCCGGGTCTGCAGCGTTAACGGCATATCGCCGATCTCGTCAAGAAACAGCACGCCGCCGTCGGCCTCGCGAATTTTGCCGATATAGCCGTTTTTGTTTGCGCCGGTAAACGCCCCGGGCTGGTAGCCAAACAGCTCGGATTCAATCAGCGATTCCGGAATGGCGGCGCAGTTGATGGCGACGAACTTGCCGCCGCTCCAGCGGCTGTGCCGGTGCAGGGTGCGGCTGACGTACTCTTTGCCGCAGCCGGTTTCGCCTTCGATACACAAACCGATCCCGGCGTTAAGCAGACGCAGCAGCTTCTCCCCTTCGCGCTGGCTGGAGAAGGGCAGCTCGATACCTGGGCGTGGGGTCACCGCGACGCTTGCGGTAGCGGGCGCGCGCAGACGGTAATAGTAGTGCCGATCCCCGGCGGCGAGCGGCAGCGGTATGCTGACGGCGGTTTGCCGCAGCCGTGGAAAAAGCTGCTGGAAAGTGAGATGGCCGAACTGTTCTGCGTTGAGCGAGAATTCGCGCATCGCCAGCCGGTTGGCGGCCGTCAGAACCGCATCCGTAAACACCAGCAGCAGCTCGTCGACGCCGTCGAGTTTCTCCGGCTGAGGATGCAGGCTCATCAGCCACTGCTGCGGATGCAGACTCTGCTTAAACCACAGATATTCTATTTGCTTCGCGGCGCCTTTCACCCACGCCAGCGTTCGCGCGTGCGGATAGTGCGCCGGGCCGGAGATATCCAGCACCCCGGCGATATTGCCATCGGGGCTTTGCAGCGGCACGGCGGCGCAATAAAGTCCCCGGTTGCTGGTCAGGAAATGCTGGCGGCCATCGATTTCGCAGCTGTCGTCAATCGCCAGCGCGGTGCCAATGGCGTTGGTTCCGCGTCCGCTTTCGCTCCACAGATTGCCCGGCGCTAAAGCGAAGCGCTGCGCTTTCTGCATGGCGTGCGTATCGCCAAAGGTTTGCAAAACCAGACCGCTGGCGTCGGAGAGAACCACGACGGATTGCAGGTCGTTGACTTTGCGGGAAAGCGCATTGACGACCGGCTGGGCCAGCGTTTGCAGGCGGCTGTGGCTGGCGAGCCTCTCGGCCAGTTCGCTGGCGTGCAGGCGAGGGAAGTCATCCGTGGCGGGGTCGAGGCCATAGCGCTGGCTGCGGCACCAGGAGTCGCTCAGCAGCGGACTCGCTTCGATCTCTGGCGTCAGGGCAAACGGATTTCCTGGCACGGGACACCTCGTGGTTTTATTTGTGTTGCAATATTGTAGCTATAAGGTTTTTGTAGTGTTGCGATTTGCGACACATAAGAGACATTCCGTGCGACAGAACGAAAAGTGAATTTATTAAGTAATTGAAAATAAATAATTATTTTAAACCTGGAAAAATGGCATAACCCCTGCAATGGAGGAGAGGCGCAGCGAGCAGCCGTACAAAACTAATACGCCGCTGCGCTTCAACCCTACATGAAGGAGATTCGCGATGCGTTATGCACATCCTGGCACGCCGGGCGCTTTGGTTGCACTGAAGTCAGCCTACGGTAACTTTATTGACGGTAAATTTGTCGAACCGATCGGCGGTGAATTCTTTATGAATACCTCCCCGGTCGACGGTAGCAACATCGGGCAGTTTCCGCGTTCTGATGCCAAAGATATCGACTTCGCCCTTGATGCGGCGCACCGGGCCGCCGACGCCTGGGGTAAAACGTCGGCTCAGCATCGCGCGAATCTGCTGCTGCAGGTTGCCGACCGTATTGAAGCCAATCTGGAATATCTGGCGGTGGCGGAGAGCTGGGATAACGGCAAGCCGATCCGCGAAACCCTTAACGCCGATCTGCCGCTGGCGGTCGATCACTTCCGCTATTTCGCCGGCTGCCTGCGCGCGCAGGAGGGAAGCACGGCGGAGATTGATGAAACGACGGTGGCTTACCATTTCCATGAGCCTCTCGGCGTGGTCGGGCAAATAATTCCGTGGAACTTCCCGCTGCTGATGGCCGCCTGGAAGCTGGCTCCGGCGCTGGCGGCTGGCAACTGCGTGGTACTTAAACCGGCGGAGCAGACGCCGCTTAGCATTACGCTGCTGCTGGAGATTATTGGCGATCTGTTCCCGGCGGGCGTGCTTAACGTGGTGCAGGGTTTTGGCAAAGAGGCGGGCGAAGCGCTGGCAACCAGTAAACGCATCGCCAAAATCGCCTTTACCGGCTCCACGCCGGTAGGCCGGCATATTATGGCCTGCGCGGCGGAAAATATTATCCCCTGTACCGTTGAGCTGGGCGGGAAGTCGCCGAATATCTATTTTGCCGACGTGATGGAAGGCGAAGAAGAGTATATCGAGAAGGCGGTAGAGGGCCTGGTACTGGGCTTCTTTAACCAGGGCGAGGTCTGCACCTGCCCGTCCCGCGCGCTGATTCAGGAGTCTATCTACGAGCCCTTTATGGCGCGGGTCATGGATAAGGTAGCGCAAATTCGCCGCGGCGACCCCTTTGATACCGACACGATGATTGGCGCGCAGGCGTCGCGTCAGCAGTTCGATAAGATCCTTTCCTATATTAAGATCGCCCGCGATGAAGGCGGTAAGATCCTGACCGGCGGCGAACGCGCCAGTATCTCTGCCGAACTGGATAACGGTTTCTATATTCAGCCGACGCTGATTCAGGGGCGCAACGATATGCGCAGCTTCCAGGAGGAGATCTTTGGCCCGGTTATCGGCGTCACCACCTTTAAAGATGAAGCCGAGGCGCTGTCTATTGCTAACCAGACCCAGTTTGGCCTTGGGGCCGGGGTGTGGACGCGGGATACCAATCTGGCCTATCGCATGGGGCGCGGCATTAAGGCCGGCCGAGTGTGGACCAACTGCTATCATATTTACCCTGCGCACGCCGCGTTCGGCGGTTACAAACAGTCCGGCGTAGGGCGCGAAACCCATAAGATGGCGCTTAACGCCTATCAGCAGACGAAGAACCTGCTGGTGAGCTACGGCACGGCGCCGCTGGGTCTGTTCTGATCGGCGCCCTCAGCTATTTATTTTAGGAAAACCCGCAATCTTCAGCACGGATTGCGGGTTTATTATTCCACAAAGAAAGTGCTGTTATTCGTTTTGCCTTCCTTACTTTCACATGAAATACCCTTGCCATTGATATCCCCTATATATAATTACTCAGGTGATTATTGTTTATTTGGTTACAAAAATAAGATTAAAACCAATCTAGGATTTATCCTAATATTGTGTAAATTCACGGTCCGCTCACAGAATGATTGCCGAAAAATCGCGGTAAATTTAAGTGTGATTGTTAAATTACACTGTCTGATGTTGATTTTTAATGTTGTTGTCTCGTGATTTTTGGTTGCGTTAATTAACAAACAGAGCAATGTTTTGAATATTATTTTCATATGTAAAATAAAACAGCATTTCATTAACATAACAAAATATTGCGAATTGTAATGGGTAAGGATATTATTTATTTGTTCCCTTAATGAATGGTTTATCAATTACGCCGAAGTAACTTTCTTTTTAATAAAAGAGTCAAATAAGCAGCTCAGATTTTTTGCTGCCTGCTATCCTGCGGACGGAACGCGAATATTATTAACATGGAGGATCTGTACGCAGATTTGTACGAGGCTTAAGCCCTCGCGCTCAATCTGTCGAAAATATAAGTTAGAGATGAGATGAATAATGAAAACGCAATTTCGTATTATGGCAATGTTTGTCGGTGCTCTGGTTTCCGCTAGCGCATTATCCAGCCCTTCACAACCGGCCAGTTCAGCAATGACCGTTAACCCCGGTTCTAATGCGGGAACCCAGGGCACGGGCGGCCAGGTAGAATTTACCGGCTCCATTACTGACTCCTCCTGTAATGTCGATAGCACCAGCGCGAACCAAAGCGTCGATCTGGGGAAATGGGCGAGCAGCTATTTTACCGGCGCTGGTTCTGAAACGACGAAAACCGCCTTCCACATCAAAGTAAAAGATTGTCCTTCCACCGTTACCACCGTCTCGGTACTGTTTGACGGTACCCGCGATACCAACAATAGCGATCTGCTGGCGATTAACGGTACCGCAAGCGGGGTGGCGATAAAGCTTTACGAAGACGACAAGTCAACGCCGGTTGATCTCGGCGCCGTGTCACGCGGCCACAGCGTTACCGCTGGCGCGAGCGGGGCGGCGACAGGTACCGCCGATCTGGAATTCTTTGCCGACTATGTCTCAACCAGCGCGGTTTCCGCCGGTTCTGCCAACGGTACGGCCAACTTCAATATGGTTTACAACTAATACCCTAAAAGCGGGTAAAGCTGCGGTTATTCATGGCTTCCCAGACCGAGCCGCCGCCTGGCTGAAATACGGGCTGCAGCATTACTGCAAATTTTTTATCAGCTTCAGGTCGTGATACCCGCTTTTATTATTCCCGGACGGTAGTCATTATGAAACGAACGATCGCCGCGATAGCCTTTTTATTGCTATCAACTGCGGCACAGGCCGGTATTGTCATGGGAGGAACCCGTGTTGTTTATCAGGAAGGGAAACGTGAAGCCGCAATATCGGTCACCAACGCGGATACTCATTCACCTTATCTGGTGCAATCGTGGGTGGAAAACTATGCGGAAAACAATAAAAGCCGCGTGCCTTTTATTGTGACGCCGCCGCTTTTCCGTCTCGATCCCGAACAGCAGAACGTATTGCGTATTAACTATATTGGCGGAACGCTGCCCACCGATCGCGAATCCGTTTTTTGGCTCAACGTAAAAAGCATTGCGCCCACGAAAAAAGATGAAGCGAATAAGCTTCAGGTTAATATTAAATCAAAATTTAAGATTTTCTATCGTCCGAATGGTCTCCCGGGGGAGCCTGCCGATGCATGGCGCAAGGTGACGTTTAAAATCGAAGGTTCCAGACTGGTTGCCCAAAACCCGACGCCCTATTTTGTCTCCTTTTTTGTTATTTCGGTTGGCGCGACAGACATTCCTGAACCCGGCATGATTGGCCCCCTTGACCATAAAGAGTGGCCGATTACTCATTCCGGGGTAGTTAAATGGCGCGCTATTAATGACTTCGGTGGTATTACGGATTACGCGCAACAGTAATTATTTTGCTTCGCCTGGTCGGGATATTGTGAAAAATAACACTTCTGATATGACTTCCGTTTATTCGGCGATCGCGGCGCCAACCGGCGGGATTTTCTTATTGCCGACGGCGATTTTTCTGCTGTGCCAAAGCGGTATCGCGCGGGCGGAGGACTACTTTGATCCGGCGGCATTAGAATTTGCCAATCCGCAGCAAAAGACCGCTGATTTACACTATTTTGCTAAATCAGGCGGCCAGCAGCCCGGGACATATCCGGTCAGCATCTGGGTAAATAACCAGGAAATAGCCCAGAGCGAGGTGACATTTGTCGACAGCAACGGCGCGCTGCAGCCGCAGTTAACCCCGGCGCAGCTGGCGGAATATGGCGTCAACGTCAGCGCTTTCCCGGCGTTTAATACCCTGCATGAGGGAGAGCCGTTCACCCACATCGAACGCTATATCCCCGATGCCAGCAGCCGTTTTGACTTTGCCACTCAGCGCCTGAACTTAAGCATTCCCCAGGCGGCAATGAACGAGCAAAGCCGCGGGTACGTCGATCCGGCGCGCTGGGATGAGGGGATTCCGGCGGCGTTTGTTAACTACAACCTGACCGGGTCACAAACCCGGCAGTCGGATGACAACAGCCGCTCCAGCTACCTGAATTTACGCAGCGGAGTGAACTTTGGCGCCTGGCGACTGCGTAACGTCTCGTCGATGGAGTATGACCGGACCCGGCGCTGGAATTCACAGAGCACCTGGCTGCAGCGCGACCTGAAGTCACTCAAAAGCCTGCTGCGGATGGGCGATACCTTTACGAGCGGCGACGTTTTCGACAGCGTGCAGTTTCGCGGCGTCCAGCTGATGTCCGATGATGAAATGCTGCCGGATAGCCAGCGCGGCTTCGCCCCGACGATCCGCGGGATGGCGCACAGCAATGCGAAAGTCACCATCTCCCAGCATGGCTACGTTATCTATGAAACGTTCGTTTCGCCGGGGGCGTTCGCCATAAGCGATCTCTATCCGACGGCGCAAAGCGGCGACCTCGAAGTCCAGGTAAAAGAGAGCGACGGTTCGGTGCGGACCTTTACCCAACCCTTTTCAGCCGTACCGTTTATGCTGCGCGAAGGACGGGTGAAATTCAGCCTGAGCGCCGGGCGCTACCATTCGGGGCAGAGCCGGACGCCATCGCCGACGTTTTTACAGGGGACGCTATTTTATGGGCTGCCGGCTGAGTTCACGCTCTACGGCGGTAGCCAGCTGGCGCAGGATTACCAGTCCTGGGCGCTCGGCGTCGGACGCGGCTTTGGCGAGCTGGGCTCGCTTGGGGGCGATGCGACATGGGCCAACACCACGACGCCGTCGGGAAAGCGCTCGGCGGGCCACTCGCTGCGCGTGCAGTACCAGAAGGATTTTGCCGGAACCGGCACCTCATTTAGCCTCGCCAGCTATCGCTACTCTTCTGGCGGTTATTACGACTTTAGCGAGGCCAACGCGCTTGAGAGCCGCAATGGTCTCGTGGACAACAAGCGCAGCCGCGAGGAAATCTCTGTATCGCAGGCGTTTGGCGGTATGAGCAGCCTGGCGATTTCCGCCTGGTCGCAGGAATACTGGCACCGCCAAAGCCGCGATGAAACAATCCATCTCGGATTCTACAGCGCCTGGCGAGGCGTTTCGTGGGGCGTGGGTTATTACTACACCCAGTCTTCCGATCGCCAAAAAGCCGATCGCTCGTGGTCCTTCAACCTGAGCATTCCGCTTGGCGGCCCGCTTGCCGAGAGCGCGATTAGCTACAGCACCACCTCCGGCAATAACGGACGCACCTCGCAGCAGGCGTCGCTGTATGGTTCGATTCCGCGTAATCCCAATCTCTATTATTCCCTGCAGCAGGGCTACGCTAACGGCGGCCAGGGGAGTAACAGCAGCGCATCGCTAGATTACCATGGCGGCTACGGAACCGCGCAGCTCGGCTATCGCCAGGATAGCGCAAGCCATCAGCTGACCTGGGGCGCATCGGGCTCCATCGTCGCCCATCCTCATGGCGTGACGCTGGGGCAGACCGTCGGCGAAAGCTTTGCCATCGTTCGCGCGCCGGGAGCCGCCGATGTGGCGATTCAAAACGGCAGCAACGTGCATACCGACTGGCGGGGGTATGCGGTGGTGCCCTCGCTGACGGCGTATCGCAAAAACACCATTACGCTCGATACCGAATCGCTGGCCGACGATGCCGATGTTGAGCTGGAAGGACAGACGGTGATCCCCGGCGGCGGGGCGGTGGTGCAGGCAAACTATCAGACCCATATCGGCAACCGCGTACTGTTTACGCTCAGCGACAGCCGCGGCCCGCTGCCGTTTGGCGCCAGCGTTCGCCTGCGTAAGGCTGAAGACGAGCAAGGCGCGGCTCCGGGCGGCATGGTGGCCGATGGCGGGCAGGTCTATCTGAGCGGTATCCCGCAAGAAGGGACGCTTGATGTCGCCTGGAACGCCGACAATATCTCGCGGAAATGCGCGCTGCATTTCCATCTTACCGATACCGTACAGCAGGGGCAGAGTCCGGTAAAAACCGTCTCTGGCGTCTGCCAGTAGGTCAGCACAGAGGTGATTTTGCGCATAGTATCGTTTTTATTGCTGCTAATGGCCGGGATTTATAGCCACGGCGGGTGGGCGGAAACCTGCAAAGGGGATATCGGTCAGATGACCGTTAACGTCCAGAATATCAAGTACCTGCCTACGCTGCCGCTGAATACGCAGATGACCAGCGTGATGGCGGATAACGGCAGCGGAATTCATTTCACCTGCGATCTTCAGCTGCCGAAAGCGGCGGCTAAACGTCTGGTGTATCGGCAGCTTAAAACCGCCTCATCGCCCCTGTCGATCGGCGGCCAGCACGTTTTTCCCTCCGCGCTGGACGGCATGGGCTACACGTTGGGTTTTCAGTGCAGCGGCGGCGCCATTCGCGTGATTGATGGCAGCCATGCGGCCGGTAGCGCGGAGTCCGTGACGGTTTGCGACAGCAATGAAATAGCTAACCTGCTGACGCAGCAGCAGATTGTGGTGAAAGTCTTCGTGACGTTTTATAAGACCGGCGAGGTCGCCCTGGCCAGCGGTAACCACGCTAACGTTCCGGCGCAGCCGCAGATTGGCGAACTGACTATTCAGCAGCAGGCCGACAGCAGTGCCGCTTTTGTCGCCAGCCCGCCGGTCACTCTCGATATGGCCGCGCTGAATGTCGATATCGGCAGCAGCGGCAGCTGTCAGGTCTCAACCGCGAATATTCACGTCAGCCTCGGCGCGGTAAATAAAGCGGAGTTTAAAGGCAAAAATACCGTCGGCGGCAGCGCCAGGAGCTTCTCCATTCCGGTCTTCTGCTCCACGCCGACCGATATCCGTATTGGTTTTTTTGGCGTGACGACGCAAACCGGGGGAACGGATACCCTGGCGCTCAGCAAAGACAATGCCTCCGCGAGCGGGGTGGGCGTCAGGCTCACCTACGGCAATAACAGCGCCCCGGCGCCGGCAGCCGGAACCGGCGTCAAAATTAACGAGGCCAGCAACTTACCTGTGCTCAAGCGGATTACCGCCAGCAGCGCCGGCGCGGCGGAAAATATCAACTTCAACGCCCAGTACGTACAGACGGATGACGCGGTAACCGCCGGCACCGCCAATAGCATGGTGACGTTTGCGCTGGAGTATAACTGACCGTCGCTTTCGCGCTGTGGCTCACAAAAAAGAGATGTCATAACGATTTTTCGCACGGTGAGCGGATCGGTACGCTATCAATGATCGAGAGATTAAGCGGCTGGCCGGGAGTACTTTTGTGCGGGAAAATCGAAAATGAAAATCGCCTTTGGTGATCTTAAGCCTCTATTGCAGGCGCAGCGCGTTTTTGTCGGCGGGCAGAAGCTGGTCTGCGCCCACGCCTTTTACCGTGATGATCTGCCGATCGACGTACCGGAAAATTTAGCTACCGAGGCCTATACCACCTACTGGGGGCGCTGCGGCGAACGGCTGGCCTCACTGGGCGCTTTTAGCTATACGCGAACCCTGCTGCCGGCGCTCATCAGGGTAGGGCGCTACACCTCGATTGCCGATCGGCTCCAGGTGCTGGGCGACCGGCATCCGCTGGAGTGGGCCAGCGCCAGCCCGGTTTTTTATGCCCATCACTCCGGCGTTATGGCGACGCTGGCGGCCGACAGCGGCAGGCCCAACCAGTTTTACCCTTTTGAGAAAACACCCCGGCCAATCACCATCGGCAACGATGTGTGGATTGGTCAGAATGTCACCCTGGCGCAGGGCATCACGATTGGCGATGGGGCCGTTATTGCCGCCAACGCGCTGGTGGTCAAAGACGTCGCGCCGTACGCTATCGTCGGTGGTAATCCGGCGAAGGTCATCCGCATGCGCTTTAGCGAGGCGATTATCGCGCAGCTGCTGGCGCTACGCTGGTGGCGTTACTCTGCCCAGGATATTGCCGCTTGTCCGGTTAATCAGGTTGAACGCTTTTGCGAGCTGCTCGCCGGGCGCGCCGCCGAAGGGACGCTGTCCGCTTTTTCGCCGCCGGTATTGACGGCGACCATGATTAAAGATTTTATGGCGAATAAACAGAACCCGCTGCGCAGCGCGGTTTAATCAAAAGCGGTTCACATTAGGACAAGGATATAAAGATGAAGTTGAAGTCAGGTCTTGCTTTCATCATTGCCGCCATCGCCTTTGGCGCCCAGGCGCGCGACATGAACAGCATCCAACAAAGCGGCGAACTTAAAGTCGGTGTGCCGGGAGACTACGCGCCGCTGGCGTTTCACAATAAAGCCGGAGAACTGCTGGGCTACGATGTGGATATGGCGAAAGATCTCGGCAAGCAGCTTGGCCTGAAGGTGCGCTTCGTGCCGACCAGTTGGCCAACGCTCTCCGCCGATCTGCAGGCCGATAAGTTTGATATCGCCATGGGCGGGGTGACGGAAACCGCGGCGCGGGCGAAGGATTTCGCGTTAAGCCAGCCGGTGGTGCCGAACGGCAAGATTGCGCTGGCTAACTGCGCGTCGGCGCCAGCCCTCGGTAGCCTGGAAAAAATCGACCAGCCGAACGTGAAGGTGGTAGTGAATCCGGGGGGAACCAACCAAAGCTTTGTCGATGAACATATCAAGCATGCGCAAATTATCCGGGTGAAAAACAATATCGATAACCTTGAAGCGCTGCGGCAGAAAACGGCGGATATGATGGTGACCGACCTGATTGAAGGCGTCTATTACCAGAGCAATGAACCGGGCGTATTCTGCGTGGCTAACGAGACGCCGTTCCCGGGCACCGCCAGCTTTAAAGTCTACATGATGAATAAAGATAACCCGCAGCTGCTGGAGAAGGTAAACCAGTGGCTGGCCAGCCAGGATAAAAATGTGCTTAAGCAGAAGTGGCGTATTCATGACCAGGTAAAACCATAGTGCAATAAAGATTTTCTATGCGGGTTTGGCGGAAGATAATCAGCGCATCGGGTTTTCCGCCAGCACATCGTGAAGCAGCCAGTCATAAAACACCGTCACTTCCGGACGCATGACCGCATGCTGCGGCGTCACGATGTAGTAGGACCAGGTGAGCGGCCAGCGGCGGGCGGGCTGTAGCTGGACGAGCTGCCCCGTGGCGAGGAGCTGTTTTACCAGCGCCCGGCGGACGAGGGCGACGCCGCGCCCGCTGAGGGCGGCAAGGATAACCGCCGACGTTGAGTCGATATGCATTCCGCTATCGCGCGCCGTCGGGGCCTGAGCCGCGGCCAGCACATCCTCCCATGAGGGAAAGCTGGCGCCGGGATGCGGCGTATCATCATGAATTAGCTTTTGCGCCGCCAGCCAGTCGCCGCAGGCGATTTTTTCTGCCGGGACGATAAGCGGGCTGCACACCAGCACCGCCTCCTCATCCATCAGCCAGGTTTTATCGACCCCGGGCCAGTCGCCGCGGCCGCAGCGAATGCCTAAATCCGCTTCGCCGTGGGCCACATCCATCAGCTTTTCCGTAACGTTGAGGCGCAGGTCGATATTTTCATGGGCGGCGGAGAAGCGATTTAAGCGCTCCATCAGCCAGTTCATCATCAGCACCTGCGAGGCGGTGATCACCACCACCGAACGCGCCCGGCGGCCGCGAAGCTTATTCAGCCCGCTCTCCAGCTTATCCAGTCCCTGCGTAATATCCTGCAGCGCTTCCTGGGCCTCGCTCACCAGGGTCAGACGCGCTTTACCGGCACGGGTGCGGTGCAGCAGCGGATGGCCGACCCACTCTTCCAGCGCCCTGACCAGTTGCCCGACGGCGGCGGGGGTGACCCCCAGCTCGCGCGCCGCGCCGGTAAAGCTGCCGTGGCGGGCGGCGGCTTCAAAAGCGTGAAGCCATTTCAGTCGGTTAAGCGATCGCATGCTGGATATCCCTCAGTCAAATTTCGCCTCAGTATAGGCTATCAAGATAGATTTTCTTTGCTGCAGGACTATTTCTTCTCATTCGTCAGCGCGGTTGTGGACAGGCATGCTGAGGCCATACAAGCAAACGTGAAGAGGTGAATGATGAATACGACGTTTATGGGAAAAAAACTGCTCGTGGTTGGCGGAACCAGCGGTATGGGGCTGGCGACGGCCAAACGGGTGGTGGAGAATGGCGGCAGCGTGGTGCTGGTGGGCAATCGCCGGGAAAAGGCCGAACGGGCGCGCCAGGCGCTGGCGGCAGCGGGGAAGGTAGATGTTATCGTCGCTGACCTGACGAGCGAGGCCGGTATGCAGCAGGTAATGGCGAACATCAATGCAGAGCATCAGGATATCAGCCTGCTGGTCAACGCCGCCGGCATCTTCTTCCCGAAGCCGTTTATCGAACATGAAATGGCCGATTACGATCGGTATATGCATCTCAACCGCGCGACGTTTTTTATCACCCGCGAGGTGGTGCGCAATATGCTGGCCAACGGCATCAAAGGCTCGATTGTGAATATCGGGTCGATGTGGGCGCAGCAGGCCATCGGCGCGACGCCGTCCTCGGCATACTCCATGGCGAAGGCGGGGCTGCATGCGCTGACGAAAAACCTGGCGATTGAGCTGGGCGGCAGCGGTATTCGCGTCAATGCGGTATCCCCGGCGGTGGTGCATACGCCAATCTATGAAGGCTTTATTCCTGAAGAGGATGTGAAGGCGGTGATGAATAGCTTTGACGGCTTCCATCCCATTGGCCGCGTCGGCACGCCTGATGATATCGCGCAGACCGTCGCTTTTCTCCTCAGCGAGAGCACCCGCTGGGTGACCGGCGCGGTTTGGGATATTGATGGCGGCGTGATGGCTGGTCGGAATGCCTGATTACGTTCATTATGTCAGTCAGGGTATTGGCATAACGAAAACGAATTCAGGATAAAAAGAGTCCATGAGCGCTGAGATAACGCTGCCCGTCGGGCAGCAAAACCAGAATATTATTCGCCTGGCGACGGCACAGGCGCTGGCGGGGGCAAACTCGGTGGTGTTTTACGCCACCGGCGCGATTGTTGGCAACGCCATCGCGCCCTCTCCGACGCTGGCAACGCTGCCTGTGACCATTTTTGTGCTGGGCATGGCCGCCTGCATACTGCCGTTTGGCGCACTGGCCAGAAGGCGCGGACGCAAAACGGTCTTTATGACCGGCACCGGGGCCGGCGTGTTGACGGGAGTGCTGGCTGCGCTGGCGGTGGTGCTCGGTTCGTTCTGGCTATTCTGTATCGCGGCCTTTTTCGGCGGCGCCTATGCGGCGGTGGCGGTTTCTTTCCGCTTTGCCGCCACCGACGGCGTCAGCGGCGAGCGGCGCGCCCGGGCGCTCTCCCTGGTCATGGGGGGTGGCGTGGCGGCGGGGGTTATCGGCCCGATGCTGGTGACCGGCACCATGAATCTGTGGCCACCGCACACCTTCGCAATGACCTTTATCGCTCAGGGACTGGTGGCGGCGCTATCGGCGCTGGTCTTGCTGGGGGTAAAAACCGCCGCGCCGGTGGCGCAGACCCAATCTGGCGGGCGTCCACTGGGCGAAATCGTACGCCAGCCGGGGTTTTCCCGGACGGTCTTCAGCGGCGCAATCTCCTATATGGTGATGAACTTTCTGATGACCGCCGCGCCGCTTTCCATGCACATGCACGGTATCTCGCAGCAGGCGTCGAATCTGGGCATTCAGTGGCACGTGATCGCCATGTACGGCCCCGGATTTTTTACCGGCAAGTTGATTAATCGCTTCGGCGCCCGGCGTATTAACGCCGCAGGGTTGATTCTGCTGGTGCTGTCGGTGATGGTTGGCCTCGCCGGTATCGACGTTATGCACTACTGGCTGTCGCTCATCCTGCTCGGCATTGGCTGGAACTTCGGCTTTACCGGCGCGTCGGCGCAGATTATGGATTTTCACCGCCCGGAAGAGAAAACTCAGGTGCAATCGCTGAACGATTTTATTGTCTTCGGGGTCATGATGATTGGCTCGTTTTCCTCCGGCGCATTGATGAATCTCTTCGGCTGGAATGCCGTGCTGTGGGGTTCGCTGGCGCCGGTTGTGGTTGCGCTGGCGGCGGTACTGGTGGGGGGAAGGGCAGCCCAGAGGGTCTAACTTTTGCGTGATTTAACGCGCAAGCGCACGATATCGCGCATGGCGCGAATCAGGGGTTCTTTGCTGCGGCCGCGGCGGAAAATCAGCGAAAAAGGCGCTTGATAGCCATATTCCGTCGGCAGCAGTGCGCGCAGCTTATGCGATTGCACCCATGGCAAAGCGTAGTGTTCCGGCAGATAGCCGACGTATTTGCCGGACAGAATCAGCATCAGCTGCGCTTCCATACTTTCCGCGCTTGCGACGCTCCGCTTAAAGCCCTTACGCCCTAAATCGCTGCTGCTCCAGTAGCTGCGGGTGACCATTCGCATCTCGGAAATCAGTGCTTCCGTCGGATGTTTAAGGGTAAATAGCGAGTGTTTGTCGCCGCAATAGAGCCAGTTTTGTTCGCGATAGAGCGGATGGGACACCACGCTATTGGCCTGCAACGAGAAGGTGCCGATGGCAATATCCAGTTCATTGTTCAGTACACCCTGCAAAAGCGCGTTCGGGCTTTTGACCTGTAAATTGATATGCACCCGCGGGAAACGTTCGCTAAATGTGGCGATGATGTCGCTCATCGGCAGCATCGGGTCGGTAATTGTTGAATCGATCACTCCAAAGTTAAAGATCCCGGTTTGTTCGCCGCGTAGCGTCGCCGTATTGCGCTCAAAATCCTCCATTGAATTCAGCAGGTCGATGCTTTGCTGGAGTACGGTTTCCCCTTTTTCGGTCAGAGAAAAACCGCCCCTGCCGCGACGGCAGAGGATGATCCCAAGTTTCTCTTCCAGTTCGCTCATATAGTTGCTGATAGCCGAAACTGTCAGGTTGAGCTCCTGCTGCGCATTGGCGTAGCCCTGGTATTTCGCTACGGTAATAAACACGTGTAACAGCCGCAGATTGGGAAATTTTCCAACTGACATAAAGGGGATACTCCGCTGTAAGCTCCGGTTTTGTTGTTATTTTTCTAAACTAATTTTTTGGCTTTGACTATTTTTTCTCTATTCCCCGTTCAGCAGTATGTCTTCATCGCCCAATAAGCCATGGAGACACCGCAATGACTACCGCAACAGAAAAAAACTATCCGCAGCCGCAGGACGGTGAAATCCCGCGCTTTAGCGGATTGCCGACTTTTTTCCGCCTCCCTTTCGCACCGCAGGCCGCTGAGCTGGATATCGGCATCGTAGGCGTGCCGTGGGACGGCGGAACAACAAACCGTGCGGGAACTCGCCACGGGCCACGCGAGCTACGCAATGCCTCAAGCCTGGTGCGTCGGATCCACCAGACTACCCGCCGTTCTCCCTATGATTACGCCCGCGTTGGTGACCTGGGGGATGTGCGTATCAATCCGGTTGATATGCAGGATAGCCTGGCGCGCATTGAGGCCTGGTATCGCGCCCTGGCTGAACAGCAGGTGATGCCTTTAACCGCTGGCGGCGACCATCTCACCACGTTGCCGATTTTACGCGCGCTCGGACGGGATAAACCGCTGGGAATGATCCATTTTGATGCCCACTCGGATACCAACGACAGTTATTTCGGCGGCGAGCGCTTTACCCACGGTACCCCGTTTCGTCGTGCGGTAGAAGAGGGGGTTCTCGATCCACGGCGTACGGTACAAATTGGTATTCGCGGCGCGCTGTTTTCCGCAGATGAACACTGCTGGGCGGAGGAAAACGGCATCACCATCATTCGCATGGAGCAGGTGGACGAGCTGGGTATTGACAAGGTGATGCAGCGGGCGCGCGCGATTGTCGGCGAGCAGCCTACCTATATCAGCTTCGATATCGATGTCCTGGATCCGGTCTATGCGCCAGGTACCGGAACGCCGGAAATTGGCGGTATGACCACGCTGCAGGCGCAGCGCTGCGTTCGTCAGCTTGCGGGATTGAATCTGATTGGTGCCGACGTAGTGGAAGTCTCGCCGCCCTTTGATCAGGGCAATCTCACCAGCCTGACCGGCGCGACCATGATGTTTGAACTCTTGTGCCAGCTTGCCGACGCCCATCATTGGCGCATTTCTCTATAAATAACGAGGGAGCCTTATGATGAAAAGAAATCTCTCATTGCGCTATCTCGCCACTACGCTGGTTCTGGCATCGGGACTTGTCCCGGCGGCCAATGCGGCGGACGCCACCCTGACGCTACAGCTGGCGGATACCAAATTCAGCAGCTTAATCCTCGGCGCGCTATATCACACCGGAGCGTACCCGGCAGGCGGATGCGATCCCCTATGCCAAAACCGGGGCCAATATTATGGTGCGCAGCTTATCAGACAATATCATCCACCACGCCGCCATCAACGCGTAGCGCCGCACCTGACGTCGCTGAAGCCTGTGTCGAGCAGACGTAAACCACCATATTGGCAACTTCTTCCACCGTGGCCGCGCGCTGAATCACCGAGCTTGGGCGGTTCGCCATCACGAACTCTTTTGCCAGCTGTTCCAGCGATTTCCCGGTTTTCGCGACTTCATCTTTCATCATCTCAGCAAAGCCATCAGAGATAGTTGGCCCCGGTAGCACGCTATTGACCGTGACGCCGCTTCCGGCGACAAACTTCGCCAGCCCGCGGGCCAGCGACAGCTGAGCGGTTTTAGTCACGCCGTAATGAATCATATCCGCCGGAATATTACGTGCCGATTCCGAAGAGATAAACACCACCCGACCCCAGCCTTGCTGCACCATAGCCGGTAGCAGGGCACGGGAAAGACGCACTCCGGACATCACGTTGGTTTGCCAGTAGTTTTCCCAGGTTGCATCATCGGTTTCATAGAAATCCTGCGGGCCGTAAATACCGGCGTTATTCACCAGAATGTCGACCCCGCTCACCGCCTGCACCAGCAAATTGACGCCCTCAGCGCTGCTTAAGTCGGCGATCGCCGGACGCGTTGTTGCGCCGGGAACCGCATTTTGCAAACGGGCGAGGGCCGCGCTCACGCTACGCTCGCTGCGACCATTAATTATCACTTCCGCGCCGCTGGCCGCCAGACCTTTGGCGATGGCGAAACCAATACCGCCGGTAGAGGCGGTGACCAGTGCGACTTTCCCCGATAAATCAATATTCATGCTGACAGCCTTATTTTTTGTCGGACAGACCATTAAGCGTAGCAGCGGATATGAGACTATTGACGTTTTCGGGCTTAATAACCGCTCTGTTTGTTCACCAGGTTTTTCAGCGGCAGCGCCTGCCGCAGCCGCTGGATGTTGTCCAGCAGCTGGCGGGCAATCACCTCCGTCTGCGCGATGGAGGCCATATGCGGAGTGATAACCACCTGCGGATGTTGCCATAGCGGGTCTTGCTGGGGCAGCGGCTCGACGGGGAAGACGTCAAGCAGCGCGCCGGAGAGCTTGCCGCTATCCAGCGCCTCGAGCACGTCCCGATTCACCATATGCTCGCCGCGGCCGCAGTTAATCAGCGCCGCGCCGTCGGGCAACTGCTGCAGTAAAGGATGGGCGAGGATGCCTCGCGTCTGCTCGGTTAACGGCAGGACGTTGATCAGCGCATCCAGTTGGCCAAGGAATTCGCCGGCCTGCGCCTCCCCGTGGTAGCAGCGCACGTCGGTAAGGGCTTTTTCGCTACGCGCCCAGCCGGAAACCCGATACCCCAGCCCGGCCAGCTGCGAGGCGATATAGCCGCCAATTTCGCCGAGGCCCATGACGCCAACGTGATAATCGGCTGCCGCTCGCTGTGGATACATTTTCCAGACGCGCTCGCGCTGGTGGGCCAGCGCCCGGTCAAAGCGCCGCTGAAACCACAGCACGCCCCACAGCGCGTATTCAAACATACCGTGACGAAAATCTTCATCCACCACCCGACAGAGCGGAACGTCGCTGGCGAAAACGCTGGCGGGCAAATGGTCGACGCCGGCGGACGCGGCCTGGATCAGCTTCAGCTGAGGCGAGCGCGCCAGCAGCTGCGGGTCGGGAAACCAGCAGCAGGCGTATTGCGCCTCGCGGGCGGCGGGGTCCTCTGGCAGAACCGCTTTCACTTGCGGAAACAGCGCGAGCGCGGCGCAAATTTCCTCGCTGTACTGAGGATCGTTACAATCCACGACGATGGTTAACTGAGTCATAGGCATTAGCTTTTATAAGAAGTATCAAGACGATCGAGGCGGCGTAGCCACGCCTGCCACACCAGCTGGCGTTCATGTTCAACCCCCATCAGCTGCTCGCAGGCGTGTCGGCTCAGCGGCTCAGGTATCGTATGAATGGGGCTGAGTGGCGCCAGCTGCGCGGCGGCCATCTGGATCTCGCAGGCGCGGTTCAGGTAGTACATGATATAAAACGCATCGGCGACGGTGCGCCCGACCGACAGCAGGCCGTGGCTTTGCAGGATCATGGCGATGTTCTCGCCGAGCGAGCGCTGGATCCGCACCCGTTCATCGAGATCGAACGCCACGCCTTCATAAGGATGGTAGCCGACGCGTTGATAAAATTCGGTGTTGATTTGGTTAAGCTGCAGCAGCCCGTCTGCGCAGGCGGCAACCGCCATCCCCGGCAGCGTATGGGTGTGGATCACGCAGTGGGCGTCTTCGCGGGCCATATGGACCGCGCTATGAATCGTAAAGCCCGCCGAGTTCGCCGGGGCGCTGCCTTCGACGACCTTACCCTGCATATCGACCACGATTAAATTGCTGGCGGTGACTTCGTCAAACATCATGCCGAAGGGGTTAATCAAAAACCGCGGCTCGCCGTCGCCGGGCAGGCGTACGGAAAAGTGGGTATACAGCGTGTCTTCCCAGCCGAAGAGCGCCGCCAGACGATAGGCGGCGGCCAGCTGCTGGCGTAGTTCCCGTTCAGTTGCCATTTATTGCACTCCCATAAATTCACGAATGCGGGTCAGCGACGGATCGGCGACATCGTTACGAATGCGCTGCGGCGGCATATCGCTCTGCACGACGCCGTTTTCCATCATCACCACCCGGTCAGAAATTGATAAGGCGAAGTCCATCTCGTGGGTCACGATAATCATCGTCATGCCTTCGCGGGCGAGGGACTGAATGACCTTCAGCACTTCGCCAACCAGTTCAGGGTCCAGCGCCGACGTGGGTTCATCAAACAGCATGATGTCCGGTTTCAGCGCCAGGGCGCGGGCAATGGCTACGCGCTGCTGCTGGCCGCCGGAGAGCTGGTACGGGTACTTTTCGGCGTGCGCCAGCAGACCGACGCGATCCAGCAGCCACAGCGCCTGCTCCCTGGCGGCGGCGCGGTCAAGCAGCTTGTGATAGAGCGGGGCGAGCATCACGTTATCCAGCACCGTGCGGTGGGGAAACAGGTTGAAGCCCTGGAACACCATGCCGATGCGGCGTACGCCCGCGCGCATTTGCTGTTTATCGACAACGGATGCGCCTTTCAGATAATCCTCGCCGTAAAGAATGATCTCGCCGCCGTCGATGCTCTCAAGGGCGTTAATCGTGCGGATCAGGGTGGTCTTGCCGGAGCCGGACGGGCCGATGATGCTGATCACCTCGCCGTTTTCCACTTTCAGGTCGATGCCTTTCAGCACGTGGTGTTGGCCCCAGGATTTTTCGATGGCATGGAGATCCAGCGCCGGCGGGTTGCCGTTGGCGGCCTGCGCTTTTTGCATCTGTACCGGCGGCTTCAGGTTCTGGCGCAGGGTTGCGCATTCACTCTCATTGAGCGTTTGCGGACGCTTACGTTGAATATCCAGCAGGTTTTCCAGCCCCCTGAACAGCCAGGTAAACACCGTCACCACCATGACGTAATAAACGGCGACCGCCAGCAGCGTCTCCATGACGAGGAAATTCTGCGCATACAGGCGCTGGCCGGTCAGCAGCAGTTCCGGCAGCGAAATCACCGACAGAATCGAGCTGAGTTTGATGATGGTGATGTATTCGTTAATCAGGGTGGGCAGGGAAATACGAAACGCCTGCGGGATAATAATTAAGCGCTGAACGCCGATAAAACTAAAGCTTAAGGCATGGCCGGCTTCGCTTTGCCCTTTGGCGACCGAAAGCAGTCCGCCGCGATGGATTTCCGCCATATAGGCCGCTTCGGTCACCGTCATCGATACCAGCCCGGCAATAAACGGAATGCCGAGCAGCGGTTGGGTGGCCGGAAACAGCTGCGGCAGGTTATAGACAAAGAC
This sequence comes from Klebsiella sp. MBT K-1, assembly GCF_002556465.1. Taxonomy (NCBI): domain Bacteria; kingdom Pseudomonadati; phylum Pseudomonadota; class Gammaproteobacteria; order Enterobacterales; family Enterobacteriaceae; genus Klebsiella; species Klebsiella sp. MBT K-1. The sequence goes on from NZ_PDEL01000008.1 coordinate 222,925, forward strand.
CAGCAGGACCATCAGCGGCACGCTGCGGAAAAACCAAATATAGAGTTCGACGGGAACCTTCAGCCAGCGCGGGCCGGAGAGCTTAGCGCAGGCTAAAAGAAAACCTAATATCAGGCCAATAAACCAGGACAATGAACTGACGACAACTACGGTGACACACGCCTGCCAGAATGCCCCAACGCTAAATAATGAGAAAAAGTATCCCCAATCGAACTCCATACCGACTCCCGTTTCATTATTGTATTAGTTGATGCTTTCTAAGTTGTATTTCTTGATGATGGCGTCGTATTTGCCGTTGGCTTTAAGGGTGGCTAACGTTGATTTAATGGCCTCGGCCAACTCGGTATTGCCTTTGGCGACGTAAATTCCCAGCGGCAGCGGATAGACCAGGCGGTTTGAGCTAATGGCCAGGCGACCGCGGCTTTTTTCGACGATAATTTGCGCCGCCGGGGCGATTTCTAACTGGGCGTTGATATTTTTCGACAGCAGGGCCTGGGAGGCTTCCGGCGCGGTCGGGAATTCCTGAATACTAATGGCCGGTTTGCCGTTTTTCAGACAGTACTCGTCGGAGTGCGTTTTCAGGCTCGAAACCCAGGCGGTACCCGCCTGCAGTCCCACCTTCACGCCGCACAGTTCGTCTTCCGTTTTCGGCTGAATAGTGCTGTTTTTTAGCGCAATGATTGACGCGCCGGACAGGGCATAAGGGATAGCGTCCGCCTGCTTCTGGCGCTCGGGCGTCACGTACATACCGGAGATCACCGCATCGTATTTTTTACCGATGCCTAAGATCAGACTGGTGAACTTCGTGTCGATAAGCTGCGGTTTGGCCTTCAGATGCTCGGCGATCAGCGCCGCGAACTCCGGGTCGATACCGACAATGTTGTTATTGCTGTCGTAGGACTCAAAGGGCGGATAGGTCACCTCCATCCCCACTTTAAATACGCCCTCGGTCAGCAGCTCTGCGGCCTGAGCCAGCGGTGAAAAACAAGCGGTGACGGCGATGGATAAAGCCACACGGCGCGAGAGTTTTTTTAGCGTTTTGTTCATCATTTATCCTCACGGGTTATTTACGGTTTTTTGCTGTGCTTGTTTTTTCAGATGACCAAAGGTGTTAGTGCCGCGGGCGCGTTCGGGGAGCTGGAGCTCGCCTCGGGTGACTTTCTCGCGCAGGTAGCGATAGGTCTGTAACGCCTGGCTCCACATATGCTCACCAATGCTCAGTTCTTGATACTCGCTGGCTTCGCCTGCCTCAAGGAAACCCGGCAGCGGGCGGATCAGCGTGTGGTAGTCGCAGGCGAAGAACAGCGGGAAGGAGTAGCGCTCCTGCGGCACCTTGCGTACGCGGTGTGCAGTTGCAATAAATGTGCCAGCGCTCAGGACTTCGAGCATGTCGCCGATATTAATCACGAAAGCCTCTTCTCCGGTCGCGTTCTTCAGCGGCGGGGCGTCGATCCAGTCGCTATCTTCATTCAGCACTTCAAGACCCGGCTGGTCGGCGAGCAGCAGAGTGAAGCACTCATAGTCGGTATGTGCACCAATACCGGGAACGTCTTCGGCGCTGGCGTCAAAGGGGTAGTGGATCAGGCGCAGCTTCGACGGCGGGCAGGTGACCATCGACCTGAAATAGCCTTCCGGCAGGCCAAGGGCGAGAGCGAAGGCGTCAAACAGGCGATGTCCAAGGGCGAAGACCGCCTCATAGTAGGCCAGCACCCGGGATTTAAACGCCGGCACGTCCGGCCACTCGTTGGCGCCAATCAGCGGCGTTTTCGCGATGACGTACGGGTGGTCGTCAGCGGCCTGAAAGCCGATATCGAACGCTTCTTTGTGATCCGGCTTGCCGGAGCCGTAAATCTCTTCGCCTTCCGGAACGTAGCCTTTATGGCTTTTCGACTGTCCGATGTAGTACGCCATCTTGCGCTCCATCGGCAGGGCGAAAATCTCTTTGGCCGCCGCGCGGACCCCGGCAATCAGTTCAGGCGCGATGCCGTGGCCGGTAATGTAGAAAAAGCCGACTTCGCGGGCCGCCTGGCCGATAGCGTCGGCCACCGCCTGGCGTCGGGCGAGATCGTCGCAGGTCAGGTCGCTGATATCGATGGTCGGTAATTCAGTAAAAGAACTTTTTGCAGCGGTCATTTCTTCAGTTCCTTATTCAGTTAGCGAGGTGGATTCAACAAAATGCCGCTGTTCACGCTGGGCCATCCAGGCATTCAGCGACCACAGGTCGGCGACCGGAACGTTAGTAAACGGCAGGTGATGCAGGTAGCCATCGGGGCCAAACTCCGGCGTAAGGGTGGTTTGCTGGTAGCCGCGCCGGCGCTGCGATTGCCAGATCTGTTCCCAGAAGCGCTGTTGAAACTGCAGGGCCGACTGATATTCCGGCGCGGCGGGGTGCGGCACCTGCGGTCCCTGGTCGTAGCCGACGCGGGCCTGAATATGGTGAACCCGTTCGATAAAAGCGCTGAAGTCATCGCAGGGGTCATCCAGCAGGCGCTCGCTTACCACGATCCAGTGGCTGATATCGGCGGTAAAGCGCAGCTGCGGCAGCTGTTGAACGATCTCCAGCGTCAGCCACGGGCTATACAGCGACGTGGCGCGATGGGTTTCAAAGCTGCAGAACAGCTCATATTCGGCGGCGAGCTCATGCGCCCTGCCGAGAAAATCCACCTGCTGCGCCAGCGGCCAGCGGTCGTTACCGGCCAGCAGGTTTACGAAGCGCGGATTAAGCGCTTTTGCCGCCGCAAAACGTTCTTTTAAGCGCTCCAGGTGCTGCGCGGGCGTTTCGCTCTGAGCCGGAATGACGCCGCCGCCGCTGAAGGCAATGGCGATATACTCCAGCGCGGACGCGTCGATGCGTTGGGCCAGCGTCCGCTGCTCTTCCACCGTCAGCGGAACCCGCGCTTCAATGCCGCAGCAGCCGACGCTTTTGAGTTCGTTGACCGTTTGCTGCCACGGGGTGGTGACGCCCCACAGCGTACGAAAGACGTTAAGCTGCATGGTTTTTCCTCTATGGGTATTTCACGCCGGGGAGAACGCAGAGCATTTCATACAGCAGGTTGGCGGCCAGCTGGGATGTGTTGCCGCTGACGTCGTAGGGAGGCGAGACCTCGACCAGGTCGCAGCCTATCAGGTTCAGGCCGCGGCAGCCGCGCACGATTTCCAGCGCCTGAATCGATGTCAGGCCGCCGACTTCCGGAGTGCCGGTGCCGGGTGCCCAGATGGGGTCGAGGCTATCGATATCAAAGCTGAGATAAACCGGGCCATCTCCCATCTGCTGGCGAACCTCGGCCATTAGCGGGGCCAGGGATTTGTGCCAGCACTGCTCCGCCTGGACCAGACGAAAGCCGCGATCGACGCCCCACTGGAAGTCGCCGGCGGCGTAGCCCTGCGCGCGTTGGCCTATCTGAACGACGCGTTTGAGGTCCAGCAGCCCCTCTTCGACGGCGCGGCGGAAGGTGGTGCCGTGGGCGATCTTTTCGCCGAACATTTCATCGTTGGTATCGGTGTGGGCATCGATGTGAATCAGCCCAACCGGACCGTGCTTTTTGGTTAGCGCGCGCAGTATGGGCAGGGTAATGGTGTGATCGCCCCCGAGAGTCAGGGGGATAAGCGGAAAACTATTCAAACCGGTGTAGTAATCTTCGATAATTTGCACCGATTTAAGCAGATTGTAGGTGTTAATCGGTACGTCGCCGATATCCGCTACCGACAGAGAATCAAAAGGCGCGGCGCCGGTGGCCATATTGTACGGACGAATCATCACCGATTCGGTACGAATGTAGCGCGGCCCGTAGCGCGTTCCGGAACGTTGTGAGGTCCCGATATCCAGCGGGATGCCGACAAATGCTGCATCAAGTCCCTGTAAGTTATCAATAAATGGCAGGCGCATCATTGTGGCGCGGCCGCCAAAACGCGGCATTTCGTTGCCACCCTGCGGTTGATGAAAGACGTTATCCATTTCAGCTCCTGAATCTGACCAACAAAACTCAACAACTGGGATAGTGCGAAAGATGCGCTGGACTTTAAATCGTCTGCCGCAAATACTTAGTTCATTTATTAGTGAACTAAAACGCCATGCTTAACGACGCGACGCTTAACATTCGACAGCTCCAGGTTTTTGAGGCGGTGGCCCGTCTTGAGAGCTATGGCCGGGCCCAGCAGGAGCTGGGGATTTCCGTTTCCGCAATCAGCAATGCGATGTCGCAGCTGGAAGGCCAGCTTGGCTTTAGCCTGTGCCAGCGCGGGCGCGGCGGCTTTGCGCTGACCGAAAAAGGGCAGCATTTTTTACAGCAGGCGATCCGCGTGCTGAGTGAACTGAACGAGCTAGAGCGCCAGTCGGCGCTGCTGAAAGGCGAGCATAGCGGTACGATTTGTATCTCAACGCTTGATTCCATCGAAACGGAAACCGCGCTGTCGCTGCCGGTGGTGCTGCGCAGCTTTAGCGATAAGTTTCCCAATGTGCATATCAAGCTGATTATCCGTACCCCGGCGGAACAGCTAAACGGCGTACTGAATAACCATATCGATCTCGCTATCGGCAGCTACAACTCGCGGGTGCATAACATCATTAGCGAACCGCTCTACCGCGAGCAGCACTGGCTCTACTGCAGCGACCTGCATCCTATGTTCTTTAGCCGACAGCTCGATAAAGAGCTGATCAGCCAGTGTCCGCTGGTGACGCGCAGCTACTGGAATACCAGCGATCTGCGGCGGCGCGGCTTCAGCAAGGGCAGCGCGACCGTTGAAACCGTCGATGCGCAGCTGCTGTTGATCCTGTCCGGGAAATATATCGGCTACCTTCCCGAGCACTACGCCTGGCCTTGGATTAAGGAGAATCGCCTGCGCGTGCTGCTGCCCAATGAGTTTGGCTTTCAATCTCCCTTCTCAGCGATATGCAAACGCGGGCGCAGCAATGAACCTTACCTGAAGGAGTTTCGCAATCTTCTGAAGAAGAATACGGTGGCCAGACCGAAGTGGAGTGAGTGATCTTTTGGTCTGGATTTAGAAAAAACTTATGCCTGATTTGATTTGGCAAACGCCCGTTGAATATCAGGCATATAAACTGCGGTTTGCTATTAAAAATATGAATTTGAGTAAAATCTCAGATAAAAATATCGCCTGGTACCAGGATAATTCCCATCTATTAATTGGTTAAAAAATAGCCTTTTTGTGTGTTTTTTCTGAATTAATGGCAAATCTAACGCCTGGCGTTGTTTGTTAAAATTTTTTCTGCTGGAATCGACAAATATATTTTTTGAAATTTTTTTCTAATGGATGGGAAAATGATAAGAAATAGATTATTAGCATTGGTGTGCATTTCTGTCGGTTTATTACAGGGGTGCGCTAATGTTAAAAAACCACAGAGCGCGCTAATAAAAAAAGATGTGATGCAAAATGAACAGCCGGCTCAGATTCCTGCCTTACAGCAGTGTATCCAGGATGTTGATGCTTTAGTTAAGCTCGATAAAAAGTTTCAGCAGGATTCAAACGAGCTGTATGGTTTAATCAACGACGCTAAGTTTTATGCTTCTGTTTCAAGCCAAACGTCGGCCAGCGTAAAGTCAACGATTACTCCACTTTTTGAATACAAGATAAATGATAAGTGTAATAGTATTTCGCAGAAATTAATTAAAGAGTTCGAAATCCGGGCAAGAAAAGCCGAACTTAAGAATGGGCTGGCCAGATGATGTACCATAAGGGGGAATTGAATATATATAATCTTCGCGGTCTTGCGATTTTATTGTCTCTCTTTACCCTTATTGTGATTTTTCCCGCTCGTGCTGAGAGAGGAGATTTCCTTGATAATATATCGAAACTCGAAATCAACAATCCGCCGGCCTCAGACGCCGCCAGCGGGGATTCGGCGTCGGCTAAACAACATAACGATAGCCGTGATAAAAAAGCACCGCAAAAGCAGGACGTCGTCAGAAAGAAAGTGAATCAGACGAAAACTGAAAGTACGCTTAGCGCTTTGCGCAAACAAAATGCGGAGCTGAGCGCTGCGGCCAAAGCGGCGGAGAAAAAGCTCGATGAAACGACGCGCCAGCTGTCGGCGCAGATTGCCGCGCTGAAAGCGCAGCGTGGGCAGCAAGAGAGCGGCGATCCTGCCGCCGCTAGCGCGCTGATGAAGAAAAACGCCGAGCTGACCGCCGCCGCCGACGCGGCGCAAAAAAAGCTGGATGACACGACCCGCGACCTGTCGGCGCAAATTAGCGCATTGAAGGCTCAGTATGCGCAGCGCGAAAGCGGGCAGAAAACCGCGCTTGATGCGCTAACGAAAAAGAACGCCGAGCTGGCCGCCGCTGCTGCTGCCGCGCAGAAAAAGCTCGATGACACGACCCGCACGATGTCGGTGCAAATCGCCGCGCTGCAAACCCAGAAGGAGCAGGGGGAGAGCCTGCAAAAAACCACCATCGATACGCTGATGGGAAAGAATCTGGAACTTCGCGCAGCAGCAACAGCGGCGCAGAAAAAGCTGGATGAGACCACCCGCACGCTATCGGCGCAGATTGCCGCGCTGAAAACTGAGAACACGCAGGGCGAAAGCCAGCAAAAAACCGCTCTTGACGCGCTGTCGAAAAAGAACGCTGAGCTCATCGCGGCGGCTGAAACGGCGCAGAAAAAATATGATGCTTCAGTCGCTGCGTTGAATGATAAAAATAAAGAATTACAGTCAACGCTCGATAGCCTGGCCATCAAGCAAAGCGATGTAAACCTGGCGGATAAAAGCAACAAAAATGCCTATGCGCTGGGTGTTTTCTACCTGACTCAGGCGCTATCCGATGTGAATAAAATGGCCGACAATAATGTCAAGCTAGCGCCTTCAGCGTTGGTTTCCGGGTTTAATGATGCCTATAATAAAAAACTTAGAATGCAGGAAAACGAAATTGAAAGCATCGTCAACATGCTTAACGAAAAACTATCGTCTAAGTACATTGATATTGAAAAAAGAATCATGGCTAAAATCAAAAACAAAAAATATGAGGTTTTGCCTAATGGCGTCTATTTTGTGATTGATAAAAAGGGGAAAGCTCCGTACAAGCAGAATGAGACTTTATCCTTGAATATTCTGGAGAAAAAGATGGATGGTACGCCGATACTTAATACGATGAATTCAACGATGGTGTACGATAAACAAACCGATCCGCTGCTGGCTAAGGTATTATCATCCGGTTTTAAAGGCGGAACGGTAACGCTGTATGGTCAGGCCGGCTCATTATATAGCACCACGCCGGCTGACGTGAATCCTGATACTTTAATCTCCATCACCTTCGAGTTAATGCCCTAAACGATAAATAGCGAGTTCCGGCCGGATTTACGCATCCGCAAAGTCATTGCCCGTATACGAAATGTTTGCAGTCACGCGCCTGGGACGGATATTGCTTCTGTAACAATCGCCTGGCGGGCAGATTATTACCCAGCGCGCATTTAACCGGTCGCTTCCAACTGCAGTAAATCCATCAGATATATGAGGTTTGAGTCAAAGGCGTTAGGGTAGTCACCGAAGCTCTGTTTGATTTGTTGTTTGGTCAGAAGTCGGTAGTAGCGGAACTGCCAGAGCTTACTACCGCTGGACTTGATTAATAGGGTAATTCCGTCACCATCATACTGCTGCTAATCATCATATTTAGGTTTGGCGGCTTTGGTTTCCGTATCAGTTAACGGCTTGGTTTTCTTGCCATGGGGAGTCTCCATGCGTTTAGGCCCAACGAAAACAATAGAGCTTTGCGTTGGGCCTATCAATGGGCCTAAAAGGTTCAGATTAAATTAGTTTGCTTGAGATTTTGCGGGACAAATTGAGGGCACAAAAAAGCCCGCAGGGCTTGCGCCGTGCGGGCTTTCAGGACTTCATCGGATGACTCTGGTAATCACCGATGGAGAATTTTGGGCTGGCGTCCTTGTAATTGATGGGGGAGGTGGTTGAGTTTGTTGGGGATTTTGATTTTTTGCGCGAAGGGGAAGGCGCAAAAAGAGTGGTGATGATGTTGATATGGAAGGGGTTTTTTATCTGCTTGATTTTTAAGTTGATTGTTGGAGGCGGATTTTCCGTGCTAGTTTAGGCTCTGGTGGACGCTATAGGCTTGTCGTTCGTTTCCGGAAGTGAGCATTTCTGTCGGATAATTCACTATCTTGAATTTTCCGGGCGGAAAATCATGCTTATCTAATACACACTAACAACCGAAGGCGATACCGGTATCCGGCTTAAGTGTCACGACGTTGCCGGTATGACGGTGCGCTGGCTTTTTATGGCCAGATTTTGCCAGCAACAGGTTATTCGCCTGCATGATCCGGTAAATACTTTTGGGGTTAGCGAACCTAGAGTAGCGCAATCCGCGAAATTGAGACGCCAACTTGCTTAAGCTTCATTATGATAAACTGACCGTTTCAGGCCATTGAAAACATCAACACTGGTGTTTGAGAATGGCTATTAGATATGTGACTCGGGGTGCCATGAGCAGGTTCAAGGATTTTATGAATAGTGATGCTCGCGCTCGCTATGAGAAACGTAAACAGCGGCGCGTGTATATCTACATTGATAATATTGAGCCGCAATCAAAGAAAATGCCCGAAGCCGAACGGGATAAATTCCAAGAAGCGGTAGCCGAACAGCTAACCACTTTGAAACGAGCTACATTCACAGGCGACGTTGCACTGAAAATTGATCTTGCGACAACAAGTAAGAACGCGCCGCAAGCACACACCATCGCTAAGAACTTGTTGGATCTTCTCGGCGTACGCCGCTCGAATGTGAAATGGCCACGCCGACACCTCTTGTATAAAGATGACCGGCAAATTCAGGCGCTCTCCGTTTCCTGTCGCCACGGAGAAATCTCTCCTGCTATCAGCATCGGAGCGCAGCCATTCGGGTCTATGCTCGATGATCTTGAACTTGCGACTGAAGCAAGGCGCTCCATCGAGATGAGCAGCGACTATTTTTATGAGCAAGATTGTGAGGCCGACTGGATAAAGACATTCCGTGACCTCATAGACAACGAGACAAATTACCGTCGAAGTCTCGGTGACGATGGATACGATGCTTACAGGAAGATGGTACGATGGTACGCGCAGCGGGCCTTGCTCAAGAGCAGCGGCGTCACCATTCCCGTTTTAAACTGGATGTACGGTGGTCCGAAAGACATTCCTACGGGTTTTGGGCAAGAAATGTGGGCGAGCCTCATAAGCGCATCCAAGATCCGCCTGCAGGTTGGTGAACTACCGATTACTAAAGGCAGTTCGGACGAATTTAAGCAGAACGTCTCGAAAGAAATCACCGCCTTCAAGAATCGCTGGGATTGGCTTATCAATCCTCTTGTCGTTTCGGTAGCTCTTGAAGTCATTATCCGACCAAACCCGGCGACACCGCCGGCCGTACTTCATGATTTGGACAATATTGTCCGGGACTATCTGCTTCCTAGCATCGTTCCTAAATTCGGCACGGTATCAGATCATCGCTGGACAATTGACTTCAACGAATTGCAGAGAACCAATCCCGAGATTGCAAAATCTTGGGGGCCGAATCCCATGCCACCGCCAGGAACAAAGTCAGGTGTCACGCGATACGAAGCGTGGCGGCTTCCACCCGTTGCGGGTGAGCCGGGATTCGTTAGCGTAGCCCTCCTTGCAGACGTAGGCGCGACCGGCGATCACATGGATGAAATCGACAAAAGCATCAAAACATGGGCATCTTATAGCGATCGTAATGACCGATACTAAATGCGAAACTTACACTCCATAGCGAAAGCGCCGAGTGCAGCGCTGCAAATGTGAAGGCATAGGCTGCAGCATAGCAGAAATAAACGCGTCACCCGAAGTACGACGCTCTTGCGAGGTAAGATGACGATCCGTCACTGCATTGATCGCAACTTTAGCGCGTTGCTGGTGTGTTTTGGCATTCTGCCGGCCGCCACGGGTGGATCCTGCTGACCGTTCAGGAATGCCAGATTCAACGCAGGAGGCATAAGTTCGCAATTTAGTTGCACGCAGTCAGCCAGTAGACCCTAGCCGACAGGACCGAAACGCGTCCCTTCGCGGTTCGACTAAGCTTTCCGGCTTTGCCGGTTAGCGTATGTGGGCTGACGACCCGAGATATCGGCGAGACTAAGGGGGTTAGTAAAGTTACAAATTGAATAGCAGCTAAGTGCCAAAAGCTGACATCTTCATTTTAGATGAATTTGTCAACTACATATTATGACGCTTTTCATATTTTGATGCCTTCTCCTAAATACTACTAACCCAATTCTCATCTATTTCGCTATCAATCACAATCTTATTGAATAACCCTCAGTCACTATCTATACAGTCTTTTTGCTAGTGGTTCTATGGATGATGAATAGCAAAACTCTCTATTCATATTGTCTATCAATTCAAAAACTTGATCTTCAACCTCATAATAATCATTTCTAGGTAATCGAGGATGGATTATTCCAAAATCTCGAAGCAAATTCGTGATATTATTTTGATGCCTTACGTAAGAGAAAGAACCTGATTTGGCTAGTGAACATGCAGTATTTGAGTCACTTATAGCACTGTTTAATTTTACAATCAGATTGCAGTAGTCTTGAGATATGGATGTAGAGCCAGAACGAGATTTATTAAAAATGATGTTATACCATTTGAATATATCAAATGAAGATGCGGATAGACGATCTCTTTTATTTATTTCGTATGATAAGTACTCTTGAAATATCTTAAAGTGTGATATATGGTTGCCAAGAGCTGACACGCTGACACTATTAGTATACCCAAGCAATGCAACAATTATTCCACCTATGCTAGCTACTAACCCCAATAATATAAAAGTTGCTTGCAATATTAATATTGATTGTGAGTAACCGTTAGTGAAATTTGAAATACAGGTATTATTGAAACAAAAAGTCCGACTAAAAAAACCTTCTTGCACTCCAGTTAAAATAAATGAAGTTACAAAAAGTATAATGCCTAGAGTAACAATAGTAATCAAACATAGAAGCAAGATTCTAAGAGAGTGTGAATCAATTTTTTCTAGAAGGATATAATTTTTGAAAAAATTTTTCATTACTTTAACCTGAAGATTATTGTATGTAGCTCGGTTTTATAGCTTTTGTTTTGTTGCGAAATATAATCGCTTCACGGACAAAGGTTCGTTGTAAAATATTTATACGCTCATGCACTCTATGATATCTTTTCCAATACCAATAAGTATCATGCTTACCTTTATGAAAATCATCTTCAAGGTTGGCTAAGGAAATAGACACCCTATCAAGATCTTTTTTTGATGGTAAAGGGAAAAGTTTAAAAAGTCGATTTACTAAGCTTTCATATTGAGAGTGATTTACCCGCTTAAGTTTATTGACTCGGCCCATGCATCTGTTGAAATCCTTTCTATAAGCATGAGTTGTACGGTAATTTCTTTCAGCGGCTAAGCTTTCAATATTGCGTACGGATGCTCTAATTCGTTTTGCCTCGTCTGAAGGGAGACGAGGCTCGGAAAATGAAACACGCAACCCATGAACTGTTAATGGAGTAGTCGATGTATAATACTGTTGAGTTTTTTTTAAATTAACAGGTAAATCTTTCTCATGTAACATATTAATAATTATATCTTTTGCATATGAAAAGTCATAATTAGACACTGTTGATGATACTGTTATATCGTCAACTAAGCGAGTATACCTTAAATTCTTTCGAGATAACCTATCAACAATCTTCCATTCGACATCATGTAGACATAAGCAGGATAAATAGCTTGACGTTAACGCTCCTTGTACTAAATGTCCCTCATAACAGCAGATATTTGTCAAAGCCTGTGATACATCATCGCTAAAAAAGAAAAATTTAGAAAAGATATTCTCAACATGTATTGCTTGAACATTATCGAAAAAATTTTTAATATCTACTTTTAAAAGGCTTTTCGATTGGCAATGAACTCGCGCACATGCAATGTAATCTTTTTGTTCAATATCTTCATCCAAAAATTGATTTGGTATTGAACCAAATAGATACGACGCCCAAATAATAGGAGGGTTTTTCTTTTCTCGTCCTTTTGGAGTGTATATATTAAATATTCTCCTGTTAATGCGACGTTGAATTTTTCTAATCAATGATTTTGGATTATAAACATTCCTTGTGGTACCATCACTTTTTTCAACTTCAGAAGGAGTATATCTTTCTTTATCAGGAGTTGATAATGCTGTTTCAAGTTCGGCTCTAGTTATACTAAGAGTAGAACATAATGAACTAATTGAGTTTATTGCGGAGACAGTTTTCTTTTTAGTATGGCGTATAGGGAAAGACATAATAATCCTTTATACAATATAAGCTCGACCACCTCGAATAAAGAGGACTGGGGGTTATGTTGCTTTTATCGGCTATAACTGACAACTGCCATAATCCCCATGATCGAGCTTACCGTCCAACTCTACTCTGCGTAGCCGAGAGAGAGGCGTGCGTGGGGCCCTCTCCCGAATAGCTTAGTCAAACTAAGCGCCTTGCGGCATTAGTCAATTAAAGACAAATAATCTCAGCCGATTGTTGCAAAAAAGCGGTTCGCTAATGCAGAGGTATATATACACTCATTTGATATAACTGTCAAAATTTTGCTAATGTTGTTATGCGCATGTTTATCAATCAGCACTACTGATATTCCCCCTACCATTCCATTAAACCTATGCGTTGCTCCAGGTACTTATCGCGAGTATATGCTGTACGAACCTCTTTATTATGTTATTTGCTTACGTGGTCTCGATCACATCAGCATTAAAACCTACTACATTCATAGTTGTGCTACTCGTTAACCTGTCCGAGGGTTCTCTTTAACAACTTGTGAAGGTCCGCTTCTTGCTCCCTGCGGACCTTCAGCTTAGGTAACTTGCTCGCTTCGTGCCTGGAGCGGACATTACTAAACTCAACGAGATATATGCAACCTGAATACGGAGCACTTGATGATTACCACACATGTTTTCATCGCGGTCAGTCTTGATGGTTATATCGCTCGACAGGATGGCGATATCGACTGGCTGTTGAAGCGCGATGACCCGACAGAAGATCATGGCTATGCCGCATTCATCGCGGACAAAGATTGGATCATTATGGGGCGAGGCAGCTATGAGAAGGTGCTGACTTTTGACGAATGGCCTTATGATCGACCCGTGCTGGTGCTTTCCCGGCAGCTAACCGATACCCCCGTGCCCGAGGCTCTGAAGGGTAAAGTGCAGTTTTCAGGCAGCACGCCAAGGGAGGCTCTTGCTGACCTGATGGAGAAGAACGTGCACCGGGTCTATATCGATGGTGGGCAGTTAATACAGTCGTTCCTGCGCGAAGGTCTGATCGCCGATATCGTTATCACTACCGTTCCTGTCCTGCTTGGTTCGGGAAAACCGCTATTCGAAGTATTACCCCATGATATCGATTTGACGCTATTATCCACCCGCAGCTTCCCTTCGGGTCTGGTGCAGTCGCACTATCGGCTGACGGCATAAGCTGAATCTAAGCATACTATTGCCCTCCGCTAAAGCGAGAAAATGGCCCTGCTGCCAGCGGTACTGTTTTACTTATACGACCTTGCTTCAGTTCGCTGAAAAAGCATTGCATCAGAAAGCGGGTCTACAAAACCCGTGATCTGGCTCGTGCCGATATCTTCGATGACATAGACCTGTTCAGCAATCGGAGCCGGCGGTAAAGTCATCTTGGGGCGTCAGTACAGCGGTCTTTGAATAGGCTCCGTCGTAAGGACGTTGCCAATGCAGATGACAAACGTTCCCCACCCCAAATGTCACACTTCCCTCCCTTACCCTTAAAGGCCTTTAAAGGCCCTTTAGCGAGCTTTTGCGGGCGTAGCATTATTCGAGCCAAAGTTGACTGAAATCCGGCCATCCCAGCGTATTTAAATCCCGCCAGGTAAATGACTTCTCGGTCGCAAATTCCATCCAGTGATGCAGTAAAGGAATGACATATCGCTGATGGGTAATCTCATGGAAAAAGGCGGCAATGGTGGCGAATGCCTGTTCATCGTCGCTGTTCAGAATGGTCGGTAGCAGGGCGTTCAGATTTTGTCGCTGGGCTTCAGGCAGTCGCGTAAACAGCGTGTTGGACGCCAGCCATTCCAGAAACGCCGGAACCGAAAGGGTATCGAGCATAAAGTTGCTGAGCCAGATATCTGCGGGAGGGCGCGTCTGGTTGTTAAAGTGGTCAAATGCGTCGATCCGTATTTCGGCGCGAATATGCCAGCGTTCAAGCAGGCGGCGAATTGCTCCGGCAAGCTCCACCAGTTCCGGTTGCTGAAAGGTGCTGATAATAACCGGCTGACGCAGGTTAAACGGCGCGGTGATCCCGCCAAAATCTACCGGGCGGTGGTTCCACTGCGGCAGCATGCCCTGAGCAACGGAGAGGATGCGCGCATATTCGTCGGGAAGCTGCGTCTGGCTGAGGAGTTCGACAGGTTGCAGCAGGTAATTGATAAACCGCCTTCCGGCTTCATCTGCAAAGGCCCCGTCCCCGTCGAGCAGCACAAAACAGCACCCCTGCTCCAGACTGCGCTCGTTGAGCGGGCGGTCATCCTGCGCCTCTTCGCCCCGCAGCAGGGGAATAAAGCTCATGCTGATATGTTCCGGAGCCCAGGTGAAAATAGTGATCTCATCCAGTCCGGGTCGCGCCTGGTGCCAGTGTTGATTGCGCCGCAAAACCATAAAGTTGTCGCTGTGCTCCTGCAGGTGGAAAGCGCCGGTACAGCGGATGTGTCCGTGCTGGTAATCGAACAGCATCGTCGGCTGAGTGGCGAGCAGGCAGTCGAGACGCCTGACCGGATGATGCGTTTCAATCACCAGATGCCAGGGGGCGTCAGCGGTGATGGTTTTGATTGGGCTGAAAAGCGGCGCGAACTGCGGGCTCTGGCTGGCGGCGAGCAGGCAGCGCTCAACAGCGCTGGCATCCAGCTCGCCGCCATCGGCAAAGCGGGCGGTGGATTTCAGCCAGAACTCCCAGCGGGTAAAGTCCTCGTTGTGGGTCAAGTAGTGGGCAATATCGGGGACGATCTTGCCCTGAACGGCGTCATAGCGCGTCAGCCCGCTCAGGCACTGGCGCAGGAGGTGGCATTCGGTTCGCCGCAGGGGAACGAGCGGGTTAAGCGGATCCAGATTGCGGTAGTAGGGGATGCGCACCCGCGTTTCGCTGCTTTTATCCTGTACCCCAAAGCGCCACAGGCTCAGGCGATCCAGCAGATACTTGTCGTTACCGATAAAGCGCAGCACATTGCCGTAATCCTGCTTCTCCAGCAGCTTATTGACGTTCTGGCTGAACAGCTTTTCCGGCGAGGTTAACAGATGGAGCCGTGAGCGCTTGCCGCGCCCGCGCTGGGGCTGCCAGTCGAGCCATTTTTCCTGATGCATCTTTTTCAGCGCAATTCGGCAGTTACGCACCGAACAGCCGAAGATGGCGGCGATCTCGTGCATCTGTAATTCGTGCGTCTGACCTGCGCCGTAGCGGGCGTGTAGTCTGCGAAAATGCGCCTCGAAGATACTCATGTGATGGCCTCCCACCGAACGCGATTTCCTCTTTTATCCCTTTCTGATGGCTTCTGGCGTGATTGTCCTCATAAATTTTCCGGTTTTAAGCGAAAACCGGAAATAACTTTCGTCTTCGGTTGCTGTTTTTTTAATCATTTTGGGTTCGGATACTGAAAGTGTTCGGAGCAGAACCTGCTGTTGTGCGAATCCCTGTCATAAAGACGCGCTCAGGAGATCGAGATGAAAAGATTCAACCTTCTGCAAATGTTACAAAGCATCGGGCGATCGTTAATGATCCCCATTGCCATGCTGCCTGCCGCCGGTATTTTGCTGGCCTTCGGCGTCAGCTTTCAGGATCCCAATATTGTCGCCAGCCTGCCGTTTCTCGGCGCTGACTGGCTGGTTCACGTGCTGAAGCTGATGGCGGAAGCGGGCAGTGCGATTTTCGCTAACCTGCCGCTGCTGTTTGCGGTCGGCGTGGCGGTAGGGCTTAGTGACGATCAGGGGATTGCCGGGTTGTCGGCGATCGCCGGTTTTCTGATTATGAACGTCACCATCGGCCAGTTTCTTGGGATCACGCCCGAATCGGTGACGCAGGTGCGTGACTACACGATGGTGCTGGGCATCCCTTCGCTCCAGACCGGCGTGTTTGGCGGCATCATTATCGGGATTATCGCCGCCTGGTTGTATAAACGGTATTACCGCATCCAGCTTCCGTCCTGGCTGGAGTTTTTTTCCGGCAAGCGCTTCGTGCCGATAGTGACCTCCTTCGCCGCGCTGTTTGTCGGGCTGGTGATGGCGGTGGTCTGGCCGCCGGTTCAGCATCTGATTAATGGCCTGTCGAATACCATGACGGTGCAGGGGCCGGGCGTGGCCGCCTTCCTGTTCGGCTTTATCGAGCGGCTGCTGATCCCGTTTGGTCTTAACCATGTCTGGTGGCCGACGTTCTGGCTGCAGTTTGGCGAGTACGTGAACAAGGCCGGGCAGGTGGTGCATGGCGACCAGCTTATCTTCTTTGCCCAGTTGAAAGATCAGGTGCCGATCACCGCCGGAACCTTTATGGCCGGGCTGACGCCCATCAAGATGTTCTGCATTCCGGCGATTGCGCTGGCGATCTACCGCTGCGCCAGCCCGGAAAACAGAGCGCGGGTGAAGGGCATTATGCTCTCTGGCGCGATCACCTCCATTGTCTGTGGTATCACCGAGCCGATTGAGTTCTCCTTCCTGTTTGTTGCGCCCGTGCTGTATGGCATTCACGCCGTCCTGGCGGGGGGGGTGTTCCTGCTGATGGAGTGGTTCAGCGTACACATCGGGCTCTCTTTCTCCGGCGGGCTTATCGACTATCTCTTCTTTGGCGTTCTGCCGCGCGCGCCTCACTGGTACATGGTGTTCCCGGTCGGGCTGGTGATGGGAGCGCTGTACTACGTCCTGTTTACCTTTGCCATTCGCCGCTGGAATTTGCTGACGCCGGGGCGTGAAGTCGAAGAAAGCACTGTGGCGCAGGAAAACGAACAGAATGACCTGGTGAGCGGCATCATTCTGGCCTATGGCGGGCCGGGAAATATGACCAGCATCGAGGCCTGCATGTCACGTCTGCGCATTGACGTAACGGATAAGACGCTGGTGGACAAAGCGCTGCTGAAACAGCTTGGCGCGGCGGGCGTCGTCGAGGTCGGGAACAACATCCAGAGCGTATTTGGCATGAAGTCCGATCGGCTGAAAGAGGCGATCCGCGCAGCTAACGCGTATACACAGGAGGCAAAATGAAACAGCTACACCACAGCGGCCTGCCGCTGTATCTCGATGACGACGGCGTAATGGCGCTGAAACCGCCGCTGAACTATCTCGGTTTTGGTCGCAAAAGCGCCGGGCAGATGGCGGTGGTTTTACCGGAATTCACCGAAGCGCAGCGTGATGAACCGGCTTACGATGTTTATCGCGGGCTGAGTTTTCCGGAGGATCAGGAACGGCTTGCCGCTGACCAGTATCAGTACGACATCACCATCATTATGCCAGGGACGATTGGCCATGAGCGCAAGAAAACCAGCGGCCATTATCACGGTTATAACGACACGCGGCGCAACACCCATCCGGAAGTGTATGAAGTGATTAAGGGCACGGCGGCGTATATCCTGCAAAAGTCGCCGGATTTTGCCGTTGAACCAAAAGATCTGCTGGTGGACGATCTTATCGTGGCGGTGGTGAAGGAGGGGCAGAGCATTATCGTGCCGCCGAATTACGGCCACTGCTCCATCAATATCGGCGACGGGCCGCTGGTATTCAGCAACCTGGCCTATAAACCCTGCGCGGTTCACTACGACACGGTGCAGTTTTACCACGGTATGGCCTGCTACATCGTGGAAGAGAACGGGCAGCTCTGCGTGCGCAAGAATCACTACTACCCGCGTATTCCGCGCATCAAATTCGCCACCGTCAAAGAGAACCCGCATCTTGGCATCACCTTCGATACGCCGCTTTACCAGCGCTACTGCGCCGCACCGGAACGTTTTCATTTTCTGGGGCATGTCGATAACTATGTCCGGGAAATCATGGGGATGCTCCAGTATGAGGATGATTTATTCCCGTTCTGCCAGGAGGACGAATGATGGAAACGCAATCTGTTGCAGGCGTTGCTTGTAGCGACCTGAATCAGGCGATGTCGCGGATTGATGGCGCTGCGCTGGCACGTCTGGAGCAGGCCATCGCTGAAGCGAACGCGATATTTGTTTTTGGCGCAGGGCGTTCGCTGTTAATGCTGAAAGCTCTGGCGATGCGCCTGATGCATATCGGCCTGAAGGTGCATGTTGTCGGCGATGTGGCCACGCCTGCGCTGCAAAAAGGCGACCTGCTGTTACTGGCGAGTGCATCGGGTGAAACGGCTTCGCTGGTGAATGTGGCAACGAAAGCGAAGCAACTGGGTGGCACTTTGGCTTTGCTGACCATTTTCCCCGAGTCCACGCTGGGGAAACTGGCGGAGGTGGTGATCAGGATCCCGGCCTATACCGACAAACTGCCGGATGGACCTGAGAATGTGAAAGGTATTCTGCCCGGCGGCAGCCTGTTTGAAGAGGCGGTCATGGTGCTGGGCGACGCCATGATTGTGAATCTGGCCCAGTCGACGGGATATCGCTTAACCAAAGGTTTTGCGCTACACGCCAACCTCGAATAGTCATTCGATACAAGGAAACCAACATGAAATTACAGCTTGCCCTGGACGAGTTAACCCTGCCTGAAGCGCTGGTATTTATTGATAAGGTGGTTGACGACATTGATATTATTGAAGTGGGTACCCCCTTTCTTATTCGGGAAGGCGTGAACGCGATTAAAGCCATTAAAGAAAAATATCCGCATAAGGAAGTGCTGGCGGATGCGAAAATTATGGATGGCGGCCATTTTGAGTCGCAGCTGCTTTACGACGCCGGAGCAGACTATGTCACGGTGTTAGGTGTGACCGACGTGCTGACGATCCAGTCCTGCATCCGCGCGGCAAAAGAGGTCGGAAAGCAGGTAGTGGTGGATATGATCTGCGTCGACGATCTCCCCGCGCGGGTCCAACTGCTGGAGGAGGCGGGCGCGGATATGCTGGCGGTTCACACTGGCACCGATCAGCAGGCGGCAGGGCGCAAGCCGATTGATAATTTGATAATGATGCTGAAGGCGCGCCGGAAAGCACGGATTGCCGTGGCAGGCGGCATCAGCAGCCAGACGGTGAAGGACTATGCGCTGTTAGGCCCGGATGTGGTGATTGTGGGGGCGGCGATCACGCATTCGGCGGATCCGGCAGATGAAGCGAGGAAGATTTCGCAGGTGTTATTGCAGCATCACTGAGATTAGCCGAAAAGGGCGGCATCTGGCGCGGCTGTGTGCCAGATGTCGGAATAATCATAAGATTATGCCTTCAGTTTGATTCGCGGATTCACTCTCTTTTCGCTGGTGGCTCGATTATTCATGGTGGATTTGATAAATACTCCGATCTGAATTTTATAATTGTCGTAGACCCTATCTTCTATGACGAAATCATAGCGCAGCGTAGGGTGCTTGGCGGACCCTGGGTCATCTGCTGCATGCTTTTACTAGGGACATGCCTGAGAGACGGTTGCTTACAGGCCGGAGTAAAAAGTATCATGAGAGATACTGCCATTATCCAAATCTCAAGATGGGCATCTCAATTTAGTTTCTGCAATCCATACTAATGCCCAGGTCCAGATGTCCGGGATGAGTTCAAATGTCTGCTGAGTGCCTGGAGCGGACATTGCTAACACAGGAATGTACTAATCTGTGTGGGCAGGCCAGGAAGCCTCTGATGGAAATTTGTTAAATTTTCGACCATGCTTTTTGTCCAAAGAAAACTTCAGT
Source organism: Klebsiella sp. MBT K-1 (assembly GCF_002556465.1). NCBI lineage: Bacteria > Pseudomonadati > Pseudomonadota > Gammaproteobacteria > Enterobacterales > Enterobacteriaceae > Klebsiella > Klebsiella sp. MBT K-1. The sequence goes on from NZ_PDEL01000008.1 coordinate 242,757, forward strand.
AGGATGAAGATGATGGACACGGTAGAAGAGCTTAACGGAACATACTTCTATAAAGGAGTAGCTAATATTTCGGCAGGCGAACTTTTTTCTGGATTTTTTTAGATGAAGTGAATGAATACTGTAACGACATTGCAGATATTGTAACTATGCGAAATAATAATTACGTGAAAACAAGTTGTTTTCTTATGTGCCTATTAGCCTAATGCGGGTCGGCCACGGTGTAAAGGCCAGATTGTAGGCGGTGATATGAATTTTGAGGAATAAAAAACCCGCAGCAGCGGGTTAGTAGATGCTCATGGCTCAGGGGATAAAGCCAATTCTGAGGCAGGTTCCTCGGGATATAATCAGCACGATAAATTTTTGAACTGTAGTTTGGAGCTGATTAGGGTCCCATTGGGAGGTGTCAAATAAGCGACCTCGGTTCCAGGGCAGGAAGCCGTTATGCCTACCAATACCTTTCTCGCCAAGCACATCTTCGAATGAACCGCCATTCTCATTATAGATTCGCACTTCACCAGCACGAATCATCGGGCCAGCCCAAATGCGCGCACCAGGTATCGTCTGCATATCATCACAAACTAAATGCTCATACCAGTTCAGCATGAAAACATATGTCCTGCTCATGATGCCTTTACGATGGCTCGTAGGCTGGATATAAGCTCCAGCGACCTGGAAACAATCTATGTCCTGGCCATCTTCAACGAAGCTATAGTTACGAAGCCCAACCCGTCCAGCGGTGACGTTATTAGCCTCATCAACGACGCCAGATCGGAGAAGTTCCTGAATAATGTCCTGCTCGTTTAGCCCGTCATCTTCGTAGTCTAAAATCATGTTGCTCAGTTCAACATCGGGGATGTTCGCGCCTACACGCTCAATGAGAACGTAGCGAACGACATCATCCTCTGGTTCGATGATTTCGTGTTCTGAGATTTTGAAAAGTGACCTGGAGGCAAGGAGGAAGCCGAAACGAACAGAACGAGTGTCCCCTGTGTGAGGCCACTCGCTCAGATCTTTTCTGTAGGATTCTATTAGTGTAGGAGCCATTTCTCAGCAGAACCATTAGCTTTAATATTGCTCATGATTCTACCATTAGTATCAAAGAAACGACGAATAGAATGTTCAATAACCTCAACGAGATCGGCCATTGATCGAGCCATCTCAGGGTACTGTTTCGCAGGTTTAACAATGAAACGAACGCGATCACCAAGCAGAACTGCTTCTGCCAACGGCTTAACCGTAGCATCAGCATTGTCCACGTCATCTTTGAAGGTGACAATGAAGTGAAAATCTTCAGGCGCAGTCATCCCTTCATTGTCAAGTGTGCGCACCTGAAGCATATGCTGCTTAAAAGTGTGCGTGGCAATGATGCTGGTATGATCACGAATTGTCTGAATAGAACGTTTTTCGTTCATTACGTCGTGCATGTGTCCACCTTAGCTGTGGGCCGCATTGGCCTCTCCAGCGAAAACCGCGAAAGCATTGCTTATGCGGTCAACTAAGCCGTGGGCCACATTGGCCTCTCCGGCGTTCTCCATCAAGGGAGAAAAGGCTACGAGTATGCGTAGGTCTACATTAACTACTGACGCATTCGTCAGTAGTTGACTAAATCTACGTCATTACTCAAAAATGATCAAGCCGCTGGTTGTCAGTTACCCAGCAAACAAAGGGGGTTTGCTGGGTTGTCATTGCTTTTTTGAAGCTAATTAGACATCCAAAATCATCACTTGTTGCGATGATTTGACCAATGGCACAACGTAGCACCTTGAACGTTGTGAGAAAGGATCTCACGTTTCGTTTCCTGCTTTAGCTGATCGCTATGGCTAACATAAATCGGGTTTGCAGCATCGCAAAACAACACCCCATGAGCCGCCAATCAGCGGCAAGCTGAGCGTCAACGGTAGTATCATCCGAGCTTCGGACTGCATTGATAACGTCATTTTTCACATCCAATGTGTGCCGCAGGCGCTTTCTGTCTTCACGCTCTGCTTTGATTTCCATTGACCGGCGAGCAGCCTGGCCACCGAGATAGTAGGCGCCAGCAAGCACCATGATGACGGCTGCAGCCGTCAACAGGTACTGCCTGGCCTTAATGTAAAGGCCAAGAAGCATTACGCGATTCCCTTCTGGTATTTGCGAACCTGAGACCAGGCTGGCAATTGCAACTGTGGCCACACCGAACGCAATCCTAATAGTGTCGCCGCTGGAAATGTTGTCCTGAGCCTTATCCATTGCATGAGTGATCTGCGGATGTAAGCATCCCGGTAAACCGGACCATTCGCTTTTAGAGAATATCCAAAAAAAAGGTTTAGTTATCCTCTGTGGGGCCAATGTCTGCTCCTCGCTCAAAGCTGACCATGCTTTCTAATTATTCCTGTGCTTTGACTAGCTTGCTGGAGTAAGGGCTTTACCAATCTGACGTAGTAGACAGGTACAGCCCTTGAAGTTATGGCATTATCGTGCGTTCAGGCTTCCCACTCACCAAGCTGCGATGTACCGCCTCACAAATCCGGCTCACCGCCAGCCCGTCCTCTGCCGTCACTGGGTACGACGAACGGTTCCTGACCGTGCGTACAAAATCATTGATCGGGTCGATACCGAAACCGCTGGCAACGCCGTTGCGGTAGTTGATGAAATAGCTGTTGGGCGTGAGCGTCATGGCCGGCGTGGTGATTTCCAGCCCGCGATGCTGTGAAGTGCTGCGGATATACGTTGCCTCGCAGAGAATATCGATACGCCCGTCGTTGTCCTTCGGAAAGCCTTCCGGCAGCACCCACGAGTTTTCCACCATCCACGAACTGCCGTCGGCCATCGTCAGCAGGCTCTGCACGCTGTCAAAAGTATCGAGGCCGCATTCGGTCATCAGCCGTTTCTGCCCGACGGCATACACCGACACCACCTCCTGTCCGGAAAGGTGCCGCACCAGGTCAAAGCAGTGTGAGCCGAGAAACCACACCGGGGAGCTTGCGCCCGCCCAGTCCAGCCACTCCGTCGGCACGCTGATAACGTCATCCATGCTGATATGGCCGCGCAGGATGCGCCCGGCTTCCGGCTTCTCCAGTTCAGCTTTGATGCGCATCACCGCCGGGTCCCAGCGCTTGTGGAAATCGACGCCGACCAGCAGGCCCCGCTGCTGCGCCATCTCCACGATAAGCTCACATTCGCGTACCGAGGTGGCGAGCGGTTTTTCCGCCAGCACATGTTTGCCGTGGCGCAGGGCGGTGAGGATGGATTCGGTGTGGTACGGGTCAGGTGTCGCCACCGAAACCACGTCGATGGCTTCCTCCTGCAGCAGGACATCCAGCCGGGTATAGCCCATCACGCCACAGGCCATGGCAAGGTCGTCACAGCGCTCTGTGTCGGTGTCGCAGATGGCGACCAGCACGGTGTCCGGGTTATGGCGGTACGCATTCATATGGTGTTTGCCGTAGATGCCCGCGCCGACCACGGCGGCTCTGATTTTGTTCATCGTTATGTCCTCAGAATAAACCCAGGGAAAACAGCCAGCCGATGATGACCGCCAGCGGTCCGGTCAGTTGTCTCGACAGCAGAAAGGCAGGGACGCCCTTCGCGATGGTCTCCGGTTTTGCCTCCTGCATGGAAAGGCCTACCGGCACAAAGTCGCAGCCGACCTGCACGTTGATGGCAAACAGGGCGGGCAGGGCGAAGGCCGGAGATATCGCCCCTGCGCCAATCTGTGTGCCTATCATCACGCCAATCACCTGCGAGATGGCCGCGCCCGGCCCGAGCACCGGGGAGAGGAACGGAATGCCACAGATGAGCGACAGCAGCACCAGTCCCCACAGCGAGTTCGCCAGCGGCGTCAGGGCGTGGGCAATCAGGCTGCCGAGCGCGGTTTCCTGCACCAGGGCTATCAGCAGCGAGACAAAAGCCATAAACGGGATAACGTTGCGCAGCGACACGTCCACCGCCTCGCGGCTGGCGGCGAACAGCAGGGCGATAATGTGGCCGACGGCGGTGCCGGTCTGCTCGACCATGCGTACCAGTTTCTCCGCGCCACGCGGAGGTGGCGGTGTGGTGGTAATGACTGGTTCCGGAGCAGGAAGTGGCTCAGGCCCGCAGTCCGGCGCTTCAGCGCTATCCACCAGAACCAGCTGCTCCATGGTGACGCCGGAGACGTAGTTATCCTCGGTAATAAAGTGCGCCAGCGGCCCGGCGCGCCAGGTGGGGAGCACGTTGATGGTCGGAATGCCCTTCTGCGGATACAGGCCGCATCTCAGCGACCCGGCGCAGTTAATCACCACGCACAGGATGTCGTTATCCGGCGGAATGTCAGAGAAGCCGTTAACGATTTCCGATTCGGTGAGCGCGCCGATTTCTATCGCCACCGGATGGATTTCGCGCCCGGTCAGCGACAGCACCTTTTTGCCGCTGCCAACGGGCAGCCACAGCCCTTTACCGTAGCCGCCGGGGCCGGGCGGAATAAGCACCGTGTTCATGGCCGTCCCTCCTCAATCACCAGGTTACCGTGCAGGTCATGGAGTTTCGGCACCGGGCCGGAGAGATGGACCGCACCGACGTGGCAGGGATTCAGGTCGCCGTTGAACACCAGCGTCAGGTGGCGGAGTTCAAACAGAGCCTGCTGTGCCCCCTTGCCGACGGCAGTAATCAGATAATCGTGCCCTGCCAGCATCAGGCGGTCGCCGGGGAGTATCATCAGGCTCTCTTCCCGGAACGATGGCTCCAGCGACAGCGAGTAATCGAGGCAGTCCTTCGGCCCGTTGCTGTCGAAGGTGATGAGCATTTTATCGGTGAGGCCGTCGGCGACAAACAGCCCGATGGCAGTAATGCGTGCGCAGTAAATCATCATGGCGTATTCCCCCGCCTGCTGAGCCGCAGGAACAGGTACTCGGTGATAATCCCGCGGATTAAACCAATCAGCATGGCGGCAGCGATATAGCGCAGCGCCAGCGAGGTGACGGGCAGGCCGAGCGCCTTTACCCCGGCTGCCACGCCGAGCCAGACGAACAGCTCCGACGGCACCACGTGGGGAAACAGGCTGGTGAGGGGGTGGGCAGTGGTGCCGAGTGCATCTTCATAACCAGGCTTGCTCTTTTCGGGCAGGAGCTTGCCTAAAGTGAGCGCGCCCGGGCTGCTCATAAAGAACCAGCCGAGCACCGGCAGCACGCCGTAGGTGAGGATACGCGAGCGGCCAAGCAGGGCAGCGACCTTCTCCATTCTGACGGTGCCGACCAGTTTCATCAGGAAGTTGATGGCCAGCAGTAGGCAGATAAGCATCGGGATAAGCCCGGTCATCATGTCGAGGAAGATTTTGCCTGCGGTCTGGAATACATGAATAAACGCCTCAGCGAGGCTGACTGTCCACATAAGGAGTCCTCCGGGTAAAAGGCCCGGAGCGCACAGACTTATCGGACAGAAGTTAAGACATGACAGGCGTAAGCGTCTGGGGCTCCGGTAATGGCGATAAACAGCTGTGATTCATACTGCTTTCTTTGTTATCCCCGCTTGTGGCGTGTTTTTGTGAACTGAGCGGTTTTCAGGACGAGCGGATGCGTGGCAATTCAGCCCTGAGTATGCGATGCTCAGCAGTTGGGTTTGCAGAGGGTGATAGTCTGCAATTTGTACAGATAAGTTATCACATGATTTTGTGAATTTAAAGATCTGTTTTTCACAATATATTGTGAATTTATTTTTATTGAATTCAACAAAATCAATTGATTACTGATTAGTGGCGTCTAATGTCTAAAAAAGATAATCAATTTTTTGATCAAGATAACAATTTTCAGTTTGGCACTCGCCTTGCCGAAGCGATGTCGTTATCTGAAGACACAGTCAGTTCTCTGGTAGATAAAACCGGTATTCCCAATTCAACCATTCGAAGCTATCTGAAGGGAGAATCCGTTCCCGGAATCATGCAACTTCGGAAGATAGCTGCTGGTATGGGCATCAAAGCGGGATGGTTTTTAGGTGATGATGAAGAGTTTGCCTGTCCAAAGGACGGGATGTCAGAAATTGAAAAGGATCTTGAGCTACTCAATAACCTATTCAAATACATGGCCCCTGTACAGCGAGGGCGGGTACTGAAACGCGTTCTGGCAAGTGTGGCGCGTCAGATCGACCATAATGTTGACGGTGACAATAATACTGAGCAATAGAACTAACGATCACTATCAGTCTGTATCTCTCATGGCTTTTGCCCTTTAAGGGCAGGCCCGTTCCCCTTATTCTCCCTTCCTTTCAGCCTTTGCCGTTTCAGTCCCTTTTCGCCATTTTCAGTTCTTCTGTTTTTGAGGTGGTACAGGTGGGACAAGTGGTACAACCGCGCCAGCCGTGGCTTTGCGCTGTACCACCTGAAAAATGCCAGTCTGAAAAGTGGGACAGAATCAGCACCGGCTGTCCCACCCTGTACCACTTTTTTTAAACTAGATTATCTAAAGTGGGACGCTGTAACCCGCGCCAGCTCTGCGTGTACCACTTGTCCCACCCTGTACCACCTTTTTTTAAAGCACGCGAGACTGTACTCAGACACTGAGGATGCGGGAGGTGAGTCGGTAGACCCTGGCTTTGCCGATCTCCGGCAGGCGAACCTGCGACTGGTATTTCCCGTCACTGCCGGGCAGCAGGCACTCTGCTTCCTGGCATAATCTGGCCGCTCTGGCGGGACTGAATCCCCGGCACATTTCCCGCCAGCCCTCCGGCAGGATGTGAAACAGTGTGTGCTCTTCACCCGTCAGCGGATCTTTTTCCACCCGGCGAAACCCACCATATTCAGCGGGCGGTCCGGGCCGTCCCACGAGGCAAAACGGCTGTACTGGTGCGCGGTAATGAACCGCTTGATCTGCGCCAGCACACCTTCATCCTCCTGGTTAGCAATATGGCCGCGTTCGTTCAGCCAGGCGTGCAGGCAGATCTGCACCGCCTCATACGCCGTGCCTTCCTGCCAGCCCGTGATGCCCTGCAGCGTCGCTATCTCTCCGGCCACCGCCAGCAGCGCAAAGCGGGCCACGATGCGCTGCACCTGGTTTCCGGCGTTGTCCGGCATCAGGGCGGTCTGGTAGCGGCGAAGTAACTCTCTTGCCAGCGTGGTGCTGGCGTCCAGGTCGTGGGTGAGGAAGGCCAGCCAGGCACGAAAGGCGGTGCCGTGGAAGCGGGCCACCCGGTCGCAGAGAGCATCGGCGAACTGCTGGCCACTGGCAAAGCCGTGTAGCTGCTCAAACGCGCCATGCTGCCCGGTGTCGCTGGGGATTTGTACCATGCGCACGTCCATTCCGGCGTAGAGGCGCTCCCCGGCGCGTTCGGTGTGTTCTGCCAGCGACAGCTCCCCGGTGGAGAACAGTAGCAGCGTCCAGTGCCTGCGATTACGTACCTCGCCGTCGGTGCGGGCGCGCCCCTTGCCCTGGCCGTTCGCCAGCATATAGGCAATCATCCCGGCTTCACGCGGGTCCACTTCGTGTAGTTCATCGAGCGGCAGCAGGGCATCGTTGTGGCGGCTGGCAATTCCCTCCAGCGCATTCCCGGTGGCCCGCCAGGAGTGCCAGTAGTCCGTGCCACCGCAGACGGAGGCGGCCACCTTCATCACCGTGGTCTTGCCATCGGTGGACTCACCGCGCAGGTGAAAACCGCCACCGCCCGTTCCGGTCAGGCGCAGCAACGGGGCGGCCAGCGCACAGCAGACGGCAAAGACCAGCCGTGAATTGCCTGCACAGAGTGCGGCGACCTGCTCCTGCCACTCTGCCAGCGTACCGGCCTGCGCAAAGCCGCCGGTCAGGTAGTGGCTGCCCTGAAGGATGACATTGTCGCCACCGGGACCGATAACCTCATCCGGCAGTACGTAAACGCCGTTGTGCCAGCCGGTTTTCTCCACGCAGGTGACCCGGCGTCCGGGGAGTGACCGTGAGATGTATTCGCACAGCAGGCTGCGCAGGGCGGGGCGGGTGGAGATGTAGGTCAGGCCGTTCTCCAGCAGGATGCGCCGCAGCTCCTCGCCGTTTCCGCTGAGCATTGCCATCGGCATGGCCCAGCGCCGCAACTGCCCGGTGGTCGTGTGCCATTCCAGCAGGCGGCCATAGCTGCCGTCATGGCTGTCGCAGGTGATAGCGGTGACGCGCAGAGGGGAACAGATGCGCTGGGGCTGGACATCGCTTTCACCGTCCCGGCGTTCGGTGAGCTTGTCAAACCACAGTGCCTCTTCATCGAGGCGGAAGTGCTCCGGCAGGATGTCAGAGGGCCTTTCCTGTCGCAGGCGTTCAAGCTGCCCGGTCCAGTTCTCCAGCAACTCACCGTCAGGGCTCATCAGCCGGGCCATCTGTACGTTCGTGTGCGCCAGTTTTACGGCGATTTTCAGCAACTCCTCCTCGCGGATATCGCCTGTGCGAAGTACCCGGACGTAGAGCGCGTCAGGTCTGATTATGGTCAGGTTATCCAGATCGGCCAGTTCATCCGGGCCGAGTACCACCGGAGGAACATCATCTTCCCGGTCGGGATCTTTTCGCCACACGCGTGAGGTTTCCCATGCCAGGCTTCCGGCAAGGATCACTACTTCGAGCGTGCGGTCCGGAGACTGCTTACAGAGAAAGGGCGCGCGTTTCATGATGGGGTATCGGTCGGCTCATCCCTGAGCGTGGATTAACGGATGGCGGTGCGGCGCTGTTGCCACTGGCGGATTTCCGCAGCATCGAAGACCACCAGTCGGGAAGAGAGGTGGACGGGGCGGGGAAAGTCGGTGTTTTTAATCAGGCGGTAAACCGAGGATTCGCTCATCGCCAGAAACTGGACCACCTGCCGCATACGCACGTTGCCGCTTTCGGGAAAAGCATCGCTGCTGTCAGCACGGGTTTTCATGATTGCACCTCACGGGAACAGAGTGTCGAGGCGGTTATAGCGCGGAACGGGGAGGGGAGGTATAGGTCCGGGTGAAAAAGTAGAGTCCGGATAGAAAGTAATGAGTCCGGAAAGAGTTTCTTTGCCATCAAAACCGATGGCGTTAGATTAATTTATTGAAAATAAATGGTCTTATCTAACCGTGACTCGTCGGTATAAGATATGCTCAGGTTGATGGATAGCAATGCACGGCAATGAACAAATAACAATAGGTCATTCTTCTTCTCTGTGGATTATGTGATCTAAGTTAGAGTTGCACGGCTTTTTTATTTTTACTTCTTTGAATTATAACGTCCATAAAATCACTTATTCCGAAACTATTTTTAATACCTAGAAGGGAGATTTGTAACCATAAGTGCAGTTCAATAATGACAGTAACCCTAGATATTGAACGCTTTTTTGTGAAAATTTGCATTCCCCGGAAATTAGCATGAACTACCCACAAGGTGAGCGATAGCAGATATAATTATTTAGCCTCCTAAGGTTTTTAGTAATGTTGATAATTTCGTTGTACTTAACTATATGGAATTGATATAATTAAGTGTATTAGTAGTTGTTGAAATGTTGGATATATATTTTAACATCAAGTTTAAAATCATTTAGGAGGGGTTGTGTATATAGCAATAGATGGTGATGATGTAGGAAGAAAAATAACTGCCTCATATATATCTAATTCAGAAGTAGAATTAGCATATATAAGTAATAAATTAAATAATGCAACAAAGAAGATTTCTGATTTTTTATCTGCTAATGGATTTGAAATAATTTTTCAGGCAGCTGATGGTGTTACAGCAAAAACAGCAGTTGAAGTTAATTTTAATGATGTGTTTAATACGGTAAAATCACACTCTTTTGATGGGGTTACTTTTTCGGCTGGAGTAGGAAAAGATTTAAGAGAAGCATATATTGCACTTTTAAATTCTAAAAGTAATGGGAAAAATATGATTTCTATTTATAACGATATGTAATGGTGAAATATGTTTAGAATAATTAGGTTCGATCGGCTTCTAAAAATTGTATCATTAACATCGTTGCTTATTACTATATTTTTCTTTGGGCTCTTTAAAGCACTCCTTGCTTCTGATTTGAGTTTGTTAAAATTATTATCAATTTCATCTGTAACGTCTTTTATTGTAAATTTCACCCTTCTCTCATCATCAATATCCAGAAAAATATGGCGAGCGTTAAGGTTTTTCAAGAAAGATATGTATCCTGATTTAAATGGTATATGGGTTGGTCATATCATTACAGAAAAAAATGGTGAGTTTGAAGTTCGCGCAAAAATAAAGCAGGCTCTTCTTGTTACTACGATTGAAATGCATGGGCCGACTGTTAAGTCAATTACATTAGAAGCAACTCCGATCAAAGAGTTGGGCATTAATAAATTATACTACGTGTATAGATCAACACCCAAAAACCCTGCTTGGAGTGAATATATTGGTTCGACAATATTCGATGTAATTGAAGATAGCTCTGCGCTGCAGTTATCTGGAAGGTATTATACAGACAGAAAGTCTGTAGGGAGGGTATCAATTAAAAGAATATCGTTACACACTGAAGCTGATATATCATATTATTAGTTTTTGTTTTTTTTTAGACTTTTAAGGTCAAAATTAAGACTTAAACATCGACCGGATGCTATCTTTTGAGCATGACTAAACCTGCTTGAAATGAAGTTCAATGGTCAGAATAATACTTTTACTGCTGTTCTGAGAGGGATTTAATTTGTAATGTTTATTAATTCAGACTGGATTGTTTAATTACTTATAAACAAAGGTCAGCTATAAATCACTACTCTTGAACGCTATTTTCTCCTTTAAAATATTTATGTTGTTACCAATTTTTTTTCCTACCCATAACCCTTTTCTACCAACAATGAGCATGACCATTGGTTCAGTCGCTTTCAGTCCAGTTAACCACGATTTTATGTCTATATATGAAGGTTGAGGAAAATCTTCTGGATGCGTATGCCATTCGCCCAAATAAATAAGAAAGCCGCCTGACTGTTGAAATAAAACATCAACTTTTTGCTGGTGATGAACTCCCTTTCTCTCTACCCGAGTACGTGATCTAATATCACCATAACCAGGCTCAGAAATATGAGTTATAACAATGTGTTGTCCCCTGCGCTCTCCTATTAGAACACCTCCTGCCTCAGTACTGGCATAATGTATTTGACGATATGAAATGAGCTTTTGTGCGACATCACTCATAATAACAATATGATTGTCTAAATCATCGATAAAAACGAGTTCATTAATGTTCATAACAAATAGGGCAGTTAGGCTGGCATGGCAACATTTGAGGCTTTAGCGAACGCCCCCCCTCAAGAACGTGTTCATTGTAAGTCCATTTTAATTCAGGTTCTAGTGTACTCAAGACTGCCATTTGAGCCAAAGATGCCGTTATGTTACTTACTGCCGCATCATAGGGAGTATAAGTACTACCGCAGGTTTTGTTTTTTTCATTAGACATATCGACATTATAAAAACGGGAATCTATCCCATTTCGGTATTTTTGAGGGTTAGAAATCATACACCCATAACAACTTGAACCATTGTCAATGAATACTTTTGATACTCGTCCATTTCCATCATTAAATGCATGAATAATGAATGGCCTTTGCCCCGATGGGATCTCTCTGACTACTGCGGCTATGCGTTTTGATACAGGAGGACGACCAGTTGCGTCAATAATAATGTCATACTTTTGTATTATATCTGTGCTGATAGGAAATTGCTTGTTAAATCCGACAATATTTGTTTGTAAATACACGGAATCTTGAAGTCTTGCGGCAAGTGAATGGGATTTGGGCCATCCAAAATCATGTGACGATAAAGTATGACGACCAAAATTACTTGGCTTGTATATATCATCATCATAAAGATGTACGTATCCTTTACTACATCCAGCCCCATTTCGGAGTAATAATTCTGCTAGATACCCACCTATTGTTCCACAACCTAACAGTGCGATTTTTTTTTCTGAAAGATTTGCTGCACCTTCGCGTTGGGTGTTTCGACTAAGGAGTGTCATAATATCTGCACGAACAACCCCTAATCTCTGATAACTGGTGCAAACGCTTTTGCCACGTAACATTAACGCTAGTTTTACTGTCGAATTTTTAGCTGATTTTTTATGCCTACCGAAATCAATAGACTGTGTGTTAAATTCAACGTATGTAGCAAATATATCTTGATTGAAAACATCAAAGAGGAAAATATACCGCTTTTTACATTCTGCTTTGATGTGTTCAATAACTCTATTTCTGGCATTATGATCCGCTTTTTCAAGCCAATCCAATAAATCCCTGAATGAAGCCGGTGGCCATTTCATCCCTGCAAGGCGACTGGGGTTTACAGAAATGTAATGTGTGCTGATGGGATATTCTTTTAACGAATTTTGTGGTAAATATCTTTGTTTAAGCCATTTTGCAATAACGCTTTTCGAGTCCTCCGGTGACGATTTTTCGACTGTTATATACTCTATTCTGGCCGTCCCATCAGATCCATATGATTTCGAAAAATAGGTTTTTAGTTTTGCCTCTCGACTTATATTTGACAGAATAAAGATACTTTCGCTAGGCCGCCAGTATGCAGAAAATTCACCTTCTAACTCTCTCTTGTCATTCAGTCCCTCTAAAGCAGCAGATACAGAATTCATGAGAGTTTTGTTTATTTGCGCATCAACTTCTCTGTAGGTCCCTTCAAGATCGTTTGAATCCCAATCAGCTTCCATTTGCTCAACATAGCACAGGAAGCCTTCTTGAGTTATATGGGGTATAAGGTGGTCTCTGAACTGTTCAGGAAGTTCAAATATACAAGCTATTGGTAGTTCAATAAAAGGGTCTGGGCGGATTACCAATGCAACATTAAAGTTACCGGCTTCAGTTTGATATTCTTTCGTGTAATAGCCTTTACGGCGCTCTTTGCTGTGCAGAATAGCTTTCTCAGGAAGGTTGCGGGCACGCGTGTAGCGATACCCGCAGCCAATCATCACTTTATGGAGTTGTCCGTCTTCCATCAGCCGCTTACCATTGTTTTATTAATTTTTGTTGGGGCTTGCTCTTTGCTAGGTGAATTGTGAAATGCTGGAGCAGCAACAATTGATGTGATTAATGAGGCATTGGACACTCGTTTCCCAAATGCTTCATTGATTTTACGTAAGGCGTCTTCTCTGCTTACGGAGAGCTCAGCATCAAGTAGAATACCATGTAAGTTTCTCATTGTTTTAACAATAGTTCTCTGGTGCACGTTATGATCGCACTCCGCTGGAAACAACAGCTTTTCATCAGTATCGTCGGGGCTTTCTAGGCCGTCACAGAACTCATCTGGCAGCAATCTGGCAACCAGTTTCATTGTTCCGGCAAGGTCAGAACCATTATGCTCTTCTCTGTCGAGAATGTTGACTACTGCAGCCATTAGACTGATAGATGAAGGACCTCCAACTTCCCATTGAGCATCTCGCCAAGCCTTCATAAAGCGGCAAATTGAGCGGAGGTGTCCTCCGATACGTTTGCAGCTGTCGTTAAACCAGTCTTCAACAATTTTGGGATCGCTGATCGACCACCTTCTAGCCCCTTCGCGTAGAGCTAAATTCACTTTGTCAGATTCAACGATGTATGCTTCGCGACTATCCTGATTCAAAGCTACAGACTCAAACATCGAATCAGCCTTTATTAGATGTGCAGAATCCGCTGCTGTTTGTTTTTTCTGGAATAGTTCTTTAGGGATTGCATACATTGGCACGTCAATATGCGTTTTTTCTCGAGGGATTTTGATGCGACCGCAGGTATTCTTTTCTTCAAATTTCCAACCATCGTTTTCAGCTTCCAACGATTTCAGTGACGTATCTACTAGCAAAAGAAGCAGAGTGTGCCCGATGCTAGGCTCGGATTCAAATACAGTCATAGGCATATAGGTGCCATCATCAATATCCATTTCTTGTCCTGGATGAAAGGGCCTGTTTAATGTATCGTACTGGAAGCTACCTTGAGTCCAGAAACGTGGCTGAAATTTGATGAAGTCGTCGCGGGCTTCGTCTTCCATTTCAAAAATAAGCCGTGCTAGATCTGCACGATCTGAAGGGGATAGATAGCGAACGTTCGTTTGCTCCAGTTTTAATCTAACGCTCTCAAGTGTTAGCGTTTGCTTTCTGACATCAGTCGCGACTTCACGAGCTTCCTTAAAAACATCTCTCGTTCTCTCTCGGACTTTTTGACGAAGCGCTTTTAGTTTGTCTGATTCAGTCTTAGCCAGTTTGAGCTTACTTATTAAGCCATCTGTATTGTGGCTATAGTAATTGTTAAAGTCCCAACTCATCAGTTTGTCTCCTGCGCTAATGTGCGCTCAAAGGGTTTTGCAGGTGTAGTGAATAAATTCTTTAACTTCTGGTTTTGGGCAAACTGAACATTCGCAAGTTGTTTTCCCCGTGCGCTTAAATTTTGCAGTGAACTTTCACTTGCATTATCCAAGGTGATATCACTAGCTGCTTCATTGGGAATTACTTCATCCAGATAGATGTAGTTTTCTAATGCATCATGGAGTGTTAGTTCACGTAGGAGCATATTTTTATGAAGATGCTGGTTAGCCGTCATTGTTGTGAGCACCAGTCTTTTACCTACTCCCCATAGGCGGCAATATCCATTCCACCATTTTTTGCTAAGTAACCGTGGGCTAAGTGAGTATTCTTCACCGACAGTACCGACATTTAGTATGTGTATATTTTGGTGGTTAACATTAAAGTCAGAATTCATATCCCTAAGTACTTCCAGAAGTCCGATATAACTGGGGTTGTTAGCCACTAAGCCTCCATCAGCAAAGTATGCATGGAGATCTTCACAGTAGTGCGGAGCAAAGTATGTAGGGGCTGCGGAGGTTGCGAGTGCTGCGTCAATCAGTTTTAATGGCCCATCGCGCGTGAAATCAGGATTATGCGGTGTTTTGAAAAATTGCGGCTTTCCCGTAGACAGATTTACTGACGGGATCATCACCCGACGTCTCAAGTCATTGAACGTGGTTTCAGCACCTATCATCGTTTCAACTGTCTCACGTAGAGGAGAACTGCTGTAAATAGGAGCACATAGAGATTTTAACAAATTCAGCAGAGACCACCTGCTTGGAAAAATATCTTTTGCTTTTCTGAAAAAAACACTTTCCAATTCGCGAGCACTCTTGCCAGAGGCGAGGCCGAGAGCCAATATTCCACCTATTGATGTCCCTGTAATGAGATCAAAGTACTCACCAATTCTGATTTCTTGGCTGGGGTTTTTGAGGATAAGTATCCTCTCGATTTCAGCAAGTACACTGATTGTAAACAACCCCCTGACACCACCTCCATTCAGGCTCAGTATTCGCACGCCGTGATCATTGACAGCATTTAAATCAGACATTGCCAGCTCCACCAAGAAAGATAGCTATAAGATGTGTCTGCTTTTACGTTTTTCAATGTATAAATAACCAGTAAGTCAAAAAAAACGCAATTTACCAATATTAATTGCATTTAATCTAATTTTATTGAATTATTGGTTTGTTTGTTCAAGAAAATATATTTTTGTAGTTTTTTATTCTTTATGTTGTTTTCTTTAAACTCCTGTATTGATCATTTTTACAATAAATCATGCAGTAAATTCAGTTTTTTCATTTATCTAATTGATAAATAATATTTTTTTGAATGTTCTGGCTATATGAAAACATTTTTTTATCGTAGAAGATCCCTAAAGAAGAGCTGATAGTTCATGTTCTACACAAAAATTCGCTTTGTATATCAATCAATTGAACAAAAGATAAATTATCTTTAGGATTTCAATATTCGGTTGGGGTTTGGGTATAAAGTCGATAACACGAACTTAATACTTAGAGCTAGGAGTCTTGTTAAACCCCACTACAATGAGCTCTGTCATTTACGTTTCCCGCCCCATCTTCAACACCTCATAAAATGTCCCCCGCCCAAGCCCATCTGACGGCACTTCCCGCTCCTGCGCCAGCGTCTTCAGCTTACGAAGTATCCGATCCGAAGCCGGTTTATCTGACGTTCCATAACGCCCGTCAGTCTCCTCAACCAGAAGCTGAACCAGCAACCAGCAGAGCCTGGCAGTATTCTCCCGAGCCTTATCGCGTTTATGTATCCCACGCTGGGAAGGTTGTGTGGAAGCAGTGAGATCCGGCAGCGCGTCGTCACCGAGCGTCTTCAGCCACTTGCGGCCACGGCTGCTGCGCGACAGTTTCATCACCGCCTTCAGGCTGCGGTCTTTCACTTCTGGTGGCGTCAGTTCGTCATCAATAAGCCGCCATGCCAGCGCGAACATCTCATCGACATAGAACATGCGTTTGTTCGCCGGGGCGCTGACCATGCCCGTTGCTTTGATGGTGCGGCTGATGGCGTCGTGCAGGATACGGTAATTTTCCTGATGTTCTTCCGGCAGGGCGTTTGCAGGTTGGGAAGCATCAAGGCCGAGAAGCAGAAGGGCGAGATGCCGCGCTTCCAGCAGCGGCATATCGCATTCCCGTTCAAACAGATTCTGACGAATGGGACTGGTCACATTATTCTCCTTCCACGATCCGCAGCGGTTCTTCTTCACCGAGCAATGCCTGCCGTCTGGCGGCATCAACGTAGTTTCCCCACCACTGCATCAGCGGTCGCCTTTGTTCCAGATAGTCGCTGCGGTTGTAGGCCGCTTCGATCTCGTCTTCTTTCTGGTGTGCCAGCGCAGACTCCAGGACTTCGCGGGGAAAATGACCTGCGCCCGCCGTTCTGGCGATGCTGCGCATGCCGTGGGCGACCAGTTCGCCGCCAAACCCCATGCGGATAAGCGCGGCGTTCGCGGTCTGCTGGTGCATATGCTCCAGTGGTTTGCGGATACTGGGGAAAACCCACGGGCGATGGCGACTGACGGGCTCCATAACCTGAAGAACGCGCAGCGCCTGTTTGCTGAGCGGCACCGTGTGCGAACGGTTCATCTTCATAAAAGTATCGGGGATGCGCCATTCCGCTTTTTTCATATCAATGTCGCACCAGCGGGCGCTGACGGCTTCGCCGGGGCGAACCCAGGTCAGTAGCTCCCATTCGATCAGACAGCGGGTTTCCTTGCGGATAGATGCGTTCTGTAGCGCCAGCATTAGCCTGCCCAGTTCACTGGGGTGAAGGGCGGGCATATTCTGCTTTTTCGGTTTTTTGAAGCGGGCGACCAGGTTGTCAGCCGGATTGAACTCGATGAGCTCTTCGGAGATGGCGAAGCGGAATATTTCATTGAGCCGTGAGATAACCCGCCGCAGCGTTTCGAGGATGCCCTGTTCTTCCAGCGGGGTGAGATGTTCCTTGAGCATCTTCGGGCGGATCTCGATGACGGGCGTGTTACCCAGAGAAGGGAAGACATGCATCTCCAGCGAACGCCAGACATCTTTGGCGTGATCTTCGCTAAGATCGCTGGTCCGTTTCTTCTCTTTGAGCCATTGTTCCGCAACTTTTTCCAGCGTGCATTCATTCTGGAGTCGTTGCTCCTCTGCAACCTGCTCCAGATGGGCCTGCGGGTCGATGCCCTGCACGAGTAAACGCCGGTATTGCAACCTGAAATCTCGCGCCATGGCGAGGGTGACTACCGGATAGGGGCCAATGCTGATTTTGGTCCGTTTTTTCAGCGCCGGGGGAGTGTATTCGAAGTACCAGATCTTTCTGCCGGATGGCTTAATCAACAACGCCAGTCCGTCGCCATCGCGCAGCATATACTCGGTCTTCTGCGGCTTGGCGGCAGCGATCTCGGTATTGGTTAGGGATTTCAATACCTTAGGCATGTTTTTGCACCTTGTTTTTTTAGCGTTCTGGCAACGCGGTGCAAAACAAGATACATAATGCTCAAGATTCATACAGAGATCATGACCACACATGCAACAAAAAAGCCTGCAACTCGTTGAAGTTACAGGCTTTTTTAAGGTTCATGATGCATCATGAATGAATGTTTGGTGGAGCTGGCGGGAGTTGAACCCGCGTCCGAAATTCCTACATCCTCGGTACTACATGCTTAGTCAGTCTTTACATTCGCCTGGCACCTGCGGACAGACACGCCACTACCAGACTAGCCTGATTAGTTTTAACGCTTCAACCCCAGGCAGGGCCTCCACGCGATCTCTTTTGGGTTTGACCTCTCTTTGATCCCCGTCTTAAGAGCGGAAGCTAGGGAGAGAGGGCTCAGAGCAGGTTATTAAGCTGCTAAAGCGTAGTTTTCGTCGTTTGCGACTATTTTTTTGCGGCTTTTTACGAGGCCAACCGCCCCTCGGCATGCACCTTGGGTTTCGCAAATCCCGTCGAATCCAGAATCAGCCCCAATGTGTATGTTGAGTATAACAGATTTATGAATGCGCTTACCAGCCCTCGTTTCGAGGATTATGGCGTCAGGTTGGGTGAAAAATCAGCATCAACAATGATATAGCGTCAGGGTCAGCAAAACTGACCCTGATGGAAAGGGGAATTAACGACCCGCGTGCTTCATAATTCGGGCTTTATCTACCGCCCACTCGCGGTCTTTGATATCGGTACGCTTGTCGTGCTGCTTTTTACCTTTCGCTACGCCGATTTTGACTTTGCACCAGGCGTTCTTCCAGTACAGCGAAAGAGCGACCACAGTGTAACCTTCGCGGTTGATACGCCCGTACAGGGTATCCAGTTCACGCTGGTTGAGCAGGAGCTTGCGGGTACGCGTCGGGTCGCAGACGTAGTGAGTGGAAGCAACGGCCATTGGCGTAAAGTTGGCGCCAAACAGATAGGCTTCGCCATCTTTCAAAATGACATAGCTATCACCTATGTTGGCTTTACCTGCGCGGAGAGATTTTACTTCCCATCCCTGCAGGGCAAGACCAGCCTCGTATTCATCTTCGATAAAGTATTCATGACGGGCGCGTTTATTCAGCGCTATGGTGGCTGATCCAGGTTTGTGGGCTTTTTTCTTAGTCATAATATCCTGAAGTCATCGTCTTAAAACAGTCGTACCTCAATCTTCCCGCGAGGCGTAATGGGCTATCTTAGCACGAGTTGCGGTACAGCGTTTTTTTTAGCAGCAGATAAATGATATTATTTGCACCGTGTTTATATGTGGAACCTGCTATGCCTCAGATTAGCCGTACCGCCCTGGTGCCGTTCAGTGCGGAACAGATGTATCAACTGGTAAATGATGTGAAGTCCTACCCTGATTTTCTGCCGGGCTGTACCGGTAGCCGGGTTTTGGAGCTCGGGCCGACGCAGATGACCGCGGCGGTTGACGTATCCAAAGCGGGTATCAGCAAGACCTTCACAACGCGAAATACGCTGACCAGTAACCAAAGTATTCTCATGAGTCTGGTCGATGGTCCGTTTAAGAAGCTGATTGGCGGTTGGAAATTTATCCCCCTAAGCCCGGAAGCGTGCAAAATTGAGTTTCATCTCGATTTTGAATTCACCAATAAGCTGATTGAAATGGCGTTTGGTCGCATTTTCAAAGAGCTGGCCATGAATATGGTGCAGGCGTTCACGACGCGGGCAAAAGAGGTCTACAGTGCTGGCTAACATCGTCGTTGAAGTAGCCTACGCGTTGCCGGAAAAGCAGTATCTGCAAAGCGTTAAGCTGGAAGAGGGCGCGACGGTCGAGCAGGCGATCGTGGCCAGCGGTCTTCTGGCGCTGCGTGATGATATCGATCTGGCGAAGAACAAGGTGGGTATTTTTAGCCGCCCGGCGAAGCTTCAGGATCGGGTCCACGATGGCGATCGGGTAGAGATCTATCGGCCGCTGATTGCAGACCCGAAAGAGCTGCGTCGCCAGCGGGCTGAGAAGAGCGCGGGAAAGTAACCGTTTCGCGCAAAGCTCAGAGATAAAAAAAGCGCTCATTGAGCGCTTTTTGCATATTGATAGCCTTACTCCGCCGTCAGGGCAGGTTTGTTATCAATGTTGGTCAGCACACCGCTGCTGTTGAAGGTCAGGGTAAGCGTCTGTTGGGTAACTTTTTCATGCCCAGGCTGCTGACGGAAAACGTAGAACCAGGTATTGGTGCCAAACGGATCCGACATCATCGGGGTACCAAGAGCATAGGCAACCTGTTGTTGCGTCATGCCGACACGAATTTTTGCTACGTCGGTTGGTGCCAGATAGTTACCCTGGTTGATGTCAGGACGGTAAACCACTCGTTCCAGAGTGGAACAGCCTGCGGTCAACATAAGAAGAACCGCTGCGGCAGCAGTCAGCATTTTACAGCGCATAGTGATTTGATTCCTTTTTGGGCCCGAGCAGTACGTGGCTCATCTGTAATATGCCGATGATAATAGACCTTTGCCCGGTTGGGAACCTTCGGCTGCAGGTCTATCGGCAATTTGCTGTTCACTATGACTCTGTGAAAATCAAAAAGTTTAGGCGGCAAGCAACTCTTTCGCGTTTGCCAGGGTATTACGAGTGACTTCACTACCGCCCAGCAGGCGGGCCAGTTCCTGCAAACGAGCGCGTTTATCCAGAGGGTGCATGTGCGTCTCGGTCATTTCACCGTCCGTTTCCTTGCAGACGAAGAAATGGTGATGTCCACAACCGGCAACCTGCGGTAAGTGGGTGACGCACATCACCTGGGTTGATTCGCCTAATTGACGCAGCAGTTTACCGACGACCGCCGCCGTAGGGCCGCTGATGCCGACATCCACTTCATCGAAAATCAATGCCGGAGTTTCCATCTTACGCGCGGTGATGACCTGAATCGCCAGCGCAATACGTGACAGCTCGCCTCCGGAGGCAACTTTAGCAATCGGCTGCAGCGGCTGACCCGGGTTAGTGGTGACGCGGAATTCGATATGGTCCGCGCCTTCAGCCGTAAGGTGGCGTTCATCAAACGCGACATCAATGGCGAACACACCGTGCGGCATCGAGAGTGAGTGCATACTCTCCGTAATTAGCCGAGTCAATTCATCGGCGCTATTTTGGCGCAGGGTATGCAGCTGCTTTGCCGTATCCAGCGCCAGCTGATGATGCTCAACGACCAGTTGGCTAAGAGATTCCAGAGAACCGGCGCTATCATCCAGCATACGCTGCTCTTCCAGTAGTGATTGGTAAAGGTCAGGAAGCTCTTCGGGCGTGATTTGATGCTTCCGCGCCAGGGCGATCTGTCGGGATATACGCTGCTCCAGCTCAAACAGGCGGTTCGGATCGAGATCGAGGCGATCGTGATAATGGCGCAGTTCGTCCGTTGCTTCGCTAAGCTGGATAGACGCCTCTTCAAGCATATCGAGTACCCCGGAGAGGTTACTGTCCATACCTGCCAGCTCGCTGACCAGCTGCTTCGCGGCGTACAGTTGACTCTGCAGGTTGGATTCTTCGCCGTCCGCCAGTACCGTCAGCGCATGCTGGCAGGTCGTCAGCAGCTGACCGCTGTTAGCCAGACGTTTGTACTCTTCGTCAATTTGTTCGAATTCACCCGACTGCGGGTTGAACTCGTTTAGCTCTTTTAATTGATATTGCAGCAGGTCCGCACGGGCTGCGCGCTCCTGGCTTTGCTGCTGATGCTGCGCCAGATCGCGACAGCTTTTATGCCACTGACGATAGCGCTCTGCCATTATCTGAGTAAGCGCATACTCACCGGTATAGCCATCAAGCAGCGTCTTCTGGTGTTCGGGTTTAGTCAGCAGCTGGTGGGCATGCTGGCCGTGGATCTGGATAAGCAGTTGACCCAGATCGCGAAGCTGGGATAAAGGGACAGCCGTGCCGTTAATAAAACCGCGAGAGCGGCCGTCTGCGCTGATGACGCGGCGAAGTAAACACTCACGCCCGTTTTCCAGCTGGTTCTGTTCCAGCCAGCGCTGAGCGGCAGGTGTGTCTTTCAGGGAGAAGCGGGCGCATAGATCAGCCCGGTTGGCGCCTCTGCGCACCATATCGGCTTCCGCCCGACCACCGAGGCACAGCCCCAGCGCGTCGATAGCGATCGATTTACCGGCGCCGGTCTCGCCGGTAATGGCGGTCATACCGCTGTGAAAATCGATTTCAAGCTCACGGACAATAGCAAAATTACTAATAGTGAGTTGTGCCAACATAGCTGCCTTCCTGTATGAAAAACCATTACTGTGTTTTCGTACAGTATAATCTGGTTTTTTATCCAGTAAAGGGGCTGGCTATAAAATCAGAACAATTTTTTCGACCAGCCAAGCTTGGTGCTTAATGTATTGAAATAGCTGTAATCTTTTGGATGGATGAGATTAAGGTGATAATCACAGCGGCGGATCAGCACATCTTCACCATCCTGAATTGGAAGCGCTATCTGGCTATCGCAGCTAATTTCGAGGTCGCTACAGCGTTGAGAAAAGCGCAGGCGAATGGTGCTGTCACCGTTGATCACCAGCGGGCGTGCCGAGAGCGTATGCGGGAACATGGGGACCAGGGTGATAGCATCCAGTGAAGGCGTGAGAATCGGCCCTCCGGCAGAGAGTGAATAAGCCGTGGAGCCGGTGGGCGTGGAGATAATCAGGCCATCGGAGCGCTGAGAGAAAGCAAACACCTCATCAATGTAAACTTCAAACTCAATCATATGCGCCACTTTGCCGGGGTGCAGGACAACTTCATTAATTGCCGTGCTGATGCGCTTCTGGCAATCCTGCTGACACACCTGAGCTTCCAGCAGAAAGCGTTTTTCGGCGATATAGTGGCCTTCGAGCACATCGGCGAGCTGCTGTAGCGCGTTATCCGGGTCGAGATCGGTCAGAAAACCGAGGTTGCCGCGGTTAATCCCAATAACGTTAATGTCGTAGCGCGCCAGCGTACGCGCTGCGCCGAGCATATTGCCATCGCCGCCAACCACGACGGCCAGGTCTGCCTGTTGGCCAATTTCGGCCAGCGTCCCGGTCTTCACATTGCTGAGCTGCAGTTCATGCGCGATTTGCTGCTCAACCAGCACTTCATAACCTTTGCTGGACAGCCAGCGCCAGAGCATTTCATGTGTGGTCAGCGCGGTTGGGTGACGAGGGTGTCCCACAATGCCTATACACTTGAAGTGGTTCTTCATGATCTGGATGTCCTTGCGTTAAATGAATAGTGACAATCTGGCCGCGTTCCCTTGAAACCAGGAAACTGATCCCCATAATAAGCGAAGTTAGCGAGATGAATGCGAAAAAAACGCGGAGAAATTCATGAGTAGTAAAGAACAGAAAACGCCTGAGGGGCAAGCCCCGGAAGAAATTATCACGGAGCAGCACGACGACGTTGAGGCGGTAGAGCCTGAGGTTTCGGCTGAGCAGGTGGATCCGCGCGATGAAAAAATTGCGAATCTGGAAGCTCAGCTTGCTGAAGCGCAGAAGCGCGAACGTGAAGTATTGCTGCGTGCGAAAGCCGATGAAGATAACCTGCGCCGCCGTACCGAGCTGGATATCGAAAAAGCGCATAAGTTTGCGCTGGAGAAATTCGTCAACGAGCTGCTGCCGGTCATCGACAGCCTGGATCGCGCGCTGGAAGTCGCTGATAAAGCTAACCCGGATATGGCGCCGATGGTTGAAGGCATCGAACTGACGCTGAAGTCCATGCTCGACGTGGTACGTAAGTTCGGCGTGGAAGTGATTGGCGATACGAACGTGCCGCTGGATCCGAACGTCCATCAGGCCATTGCGATGGTTGAGTCCGAAGACGTCGCGCCAGGCAACGTGCTGGGCGTTATGCAAAAGGGTTATACCCTGAACGGTCGTACTATTCGCGCGGCGATGGTCACCGTCGCGAAAGCGAAGTAAATAAGCGAAACGGCTACCGCGAGGTGGCCGTTTTTCTATTCCCTTCTGCCAGTTCCGCAGGGTGGCTATGACTCAGCCACGCTCTCGCGAATGGGTTTAACCGGCATCACCTTCACCCGTTTAATCATATTCTCCTGAACATCAAGAATATCGATATCATACTGTTCGATGCGTACGCGGGTACCCGGAGCGGGGATCTCTTCGAGTGCTTCGAGGATGATACCGTTAATGGTTCGCGCTTCATCTTCCGGGAGATGCCAGTTAAATGCCTTGTTGATTTCCCGTACGTTGGCGGTTCCATCGATAATCACTGAGCCATCATTAAGCGGCGTCACCTCTTCAGCAAGCGTAGGCGACATTGAAGTCGTAAAATCGCCGACGATCTCTTCGAGGATATCCTCAACCGTAACCAGTCCCTGAATGTCGCCATATTCATCAACGACCAGACCCACTTTCTTTTTATTGCGCTGGAATTTCACCAGCTGCGTACTGAGCGGCGTTCCTTCCGGCACGAAGTAAATTTCATCGGCGGCGCGCAGCATGACTTCTTTTGTGAACTCTTTTTTCTCGGTCATCAGGCGATAAGCTTCGCGTACCCGCAGCATGCTGATGGCATCGTCCAGCGTGTCGCGGTACAGCACGATGCGCCCGTGCGGAGAGTGAGTCAGCTGGCGGACGATGGATTTCCAGTCGTCGTTAATATTGATACCGACAATATCGTTGCGCGGGACCATGATGTCGTCAACGCTGACTTTCTCGAGGTCCAGCACGGAGAGCAGCATGTCCTGATTGCGGCGGGAGATCTGCGAACGTGATTCATTAACGATAGTACGCAGCTCATCTTTGCTTAATGCCCCGCTAATGACAATGTCGGTTTTAATGCCCATCATGCGCATCAGAATGCGGGTAATCGTGTTGAGCAACCACACCAGCGGCATCATCAGTATTTGCAGCGGCGCGAGCAGGAGGCTGCTGGGATAGGCGACCTTTTCCGGATAGAGCGCCGCAATGGTTTTTGGCAGCACTTCGGCAAACACCAGCACCACAAACGTCAGGACGCCGGTGGCAATGGCGACGCCGGCATCGCCGTACAGGCGCATGCCCACAATGGTGCCCAACGCCGAGGCAAGAATGTTGACGAGGTTATTGCCAATGAGAACCAGGCTAATGAGACGGTCAGGCTTACGCAGGAGCTTTTCGACGCGTTTTGCCTGACGATTGCCCTGCTTGGCCATATGACGCAGGCGATAGCGGTTTAGCGTCATCATGCCGGTTTCTGAACCGGAGAAATAGGCGGAGATAACCACCATGACGATCAGCGTTACGATCAGCGTGGTGGTGGAGATATGTTCCACTTGGGCTTCCTTAAAGACTTAGCTCATGAACTGTTGCAATACGCGGCTACCAAAGTAGGCCAGCGTCAGCAGCCCTGCGCCAGTCACGTTAAACCAGACGACCCGGCGTCCGCGCCACCCTTCATGATAGTGGCCCCAAAGCAGGACGATATAAACGAACCACGCAATAATAGACAGTACTGCTTTATCAATGTTTTCCGCGCTAAACAGGTTGTGCATATAAAACAACCCGGTGCACAGCGTCAGGGTTAATAGCACCACGCCTATCTGGGTGATGTGGAACATTTTACGTTCAATGCTCATCAGCGGCGGCATTTCGCTACTGAAGGTCAGCTTTTTATTCTTTAGCTGATAGTCAATCCACGCCAGCTGCAGCGCGTAAAGCGCAGCGATAATCAGGGTAGCATAAGAAAAGAGCGACAGGCCGATATGGACCAACATCCCCGGCGTGGTTTCCAGATGCGTGATGTACTCGTTCGGCATAAAGGTCGCGAACGCGAGGTTGATTAAGGCGAAGGTGTAAACAATGGGCAGCAATAGCCAGCCGCGATTACGCGAAGCGACGATGGTCATCACCGTACAGATCATCAGGCTGACCAGCGATCCCACGTTTAATAGACTGAGGTTCTGCCCGCTTTCGCCGCCGGGAAAAATGCGTGACTCTAGCGCGAAG
This sequence comes from Klebsiella sp. MBT K-1, assembly GCF_002556465.1. Taxonomy (NCBI): domain Bacteria; kingdom Pseudomonadati; phylum Pseudomonadota; class Gammaproteobacteria; order Enterobacterales; family Enterobacteriaceae; genus Klebsiella; species Klebsiella sp. MBT K-1. The sequence goes on from NZ_PDEL01000008.1 coordinate 268,353, forward strand.
GCGTGACAAATCAACGCAATAGTTGCGGAAAGAATCGCCATCCGCCGCCAGCTGCTGTTTTTTTGCAGCAGGCCAGGGACGATCAGCGCGAGGCTGATGGAGTAGGCGACAAGAGCGAGTAGAGCAAAAACAGGCATATGGGCGTCGACTGTTGACTAAATAGTAAAGAGAAGCAGTATAGCGTCACGCGACTCTGGCTCCAACCGTTGCAGCACATTCGCGTTTATGTCGTGTTATACTGCGCCCATTCCGTTTTTGTGTCGCTGCGGCGACCGACCGTTTCCACCTCAGGCGAGAGACAATGTTTGATAATTTAACCGATCGTTTGTCGCGTACGCTGCGCAACATTAGCGGCCGCGGACGCCTTACTGAAGACAATATTAAAGATACCCTGCGCGAAGTGCGTATGGCGCTGCTGGAGGCGGACGTTGCTCTGCCTGTGGTACGTGACTTCATCAACCGCGTAAAAGAAAGCGCGGTAGGTCATGAAGTCAACAAAAGCCTGACCCCGGGCCAGGAGTTCGTCAAAATCGTGCGCAACGAACTGGTTGCCGCGATGGGCGAAGAGAACCAGGCGCTGGATTTAGCCGCGCAGCCGCCAGCCGTGGTGCTGATGGCCGGTTTGCAGGGGGCGGGTAAAACCACCAGCGTCGCGAAGCTGGGTAAGTTCCTGCGTGAAAAGCACAAGAAGAAAGTGCTGGTGGTTTCCGCTGACGTCTATCGCCCTGCGGCGATCAAGCAGCTGGAAACGCTGGCCGAGCAGGTTAGCGTTGATTTCTTCCCGTCTGACGTAGGTCAGAAGCCGGTTGATATCGTTAATGCCGCGCTGAAGGAAGCGAAGCTCAAATTCTACGACGTGCTGCTGGTGGATACCGCCGGTCGTCTGCACGTTGATGAAGCGATGATGGATGAGATTAAGCAGGTTCATGCGTCTCTCAATCCAGTAGAAACCCTGTTTGTTGTCGATGCGATGACCGGCCAGGATGCGGCGAACACGGCGAAAGCGTTTAACGAGGCCCTGCCGTTGACCGGGGTCGTGCTGACCAAAGTGGACGGCGACGCCCGCGGCGGTGCGGCGCTGTCGATTCGTCATATCACCGGCAAGCCGATTAAATTCCTTGGCGTTGGCGAGAAAACCGAAGCGCTGGAGCCGTTCCACCCGGACCGTATCGCTTCCCGTATTCTCGGCATGGGCGACGTTCTGTCGCTGATCGAAGATATCGAAAGTAAGGTTGACCGTGCGCAGGCTGAAAAGCTGGCTTCCAAACTGAAAAAAGGCGACGGTTTTGATCTCACCGATTTCCTTGAACAGCTGCGGCAGATGAAAAACATGGGCGGTATGGCCAGCCTGATGGGCAAGCTGCCGGGCATGGGACAGATACCGGACAACGTTAAATCGCAGATGGACGATAAGGTGCTGGTGCGTATGGAAGCCATCATCAACTCGATGACGCTAAAAGAGCGCGCGAAACCGGAAATTATTAAAGGTTCGCGCAAGCGCCGCATCGCCGCAGGCTGCGGAATGCAGGTGCAGGATGTTAACCGTCTGCTCAAACAGTTTGACGATATGCAGCGCATGATGAAGAAGATGAAGTCGAAAGGCGGCATGATGAAGATGATGCGCGGAATGAAAGGTATGATGCCGCCTGGGTTCCCCGGGGGGCGATAGTATCGTCGCTATTTTGCTGTCGGGGCGCGCTTCTTTTTTTATCCATTGTTGGCGCGCTCTGGCTCAGTTACCCCATTTAGGGGGCCTTCCACGGCAGAGTTTATAACTGCTGATTGCAATTTCCCCAGAAATCAGTAAAATTTTCGGGCTTTTAATATGACACCGGGCTCCGTTCCTCGATGGGGCCCGGTGTTTTATTCACACAAGAGGATGTTATGGTTACTATTCGTTTAGCACGTCACGGCGCGAAAAAGCGTCCGTTCTACCAGGTTGTTGTTACCGACAGCCGTAATGCACGCAACGGTCGCTTCATTGAGCGCGTTGGTTTCTTCAACCCGATCGCTTCTGCGACCGAAGAAGGAACTCGTCTGGATCTGGATCGTATCGCTCACTGGGTTGGCCTGGGCGCTACTGTTTCCGATCGCGTAGCTGCGCTGATCAAAGCCGCTAACAAAGCAGCTTAATCTGTCACGGTGGTCATGATGAGCAAGCAACACACCGCACAAGCACCTGTTGAACCGATTGTATTAGGCAAGATGGGTTCTTCCTACGGTATCCGTGGTTGGCTCAGAGTGTTTTCCTCCACCGAAGACGCCGAAAGCATTTTTGACTATCAGCCCTGGTTTATCCAGAAGGCGGGTCAGTGGCAGGTTGTTGAGCTGGAAAGCTGGCGCCACCACAATCAGGATATCGTCATTAAGCTGAAAGGCATTGACGATCGCGATGCAGCGAATCTTTTGACTAATTGCGAAATTGTCGTGGATTCATCGCAGCTGCCTGCGCTTGAAGAGGGTGACTATTACTGGAAAGACCTGATGGGCTGCCAGGTAGTGACCACTGAAGGCTATGGTCTCGGTAAAGTCATCGATATGATGGAAACTGGATCTAATGACGTTCTCGTCATCAAGGCAAACCTGAAAGATGCATTTGGTATCAAGGAGCGGCTGGTTCCGTTCCTCGATGGGCAGGTTATCAAGAAAGTCGATCTCGCTACTCGTACTATCGAAGTAGATTGGGATCCTGGTTTTTAAATTCTCCGGATAAACGGTAAAAAAACGGCGCTATGGGGATTGGCTTGTGTTTATAGGTATCGTTAGCCTGTTTCCTGAAATGTTCCGCGCAATTACCGATTACGGGGTAACTGGCCGGGCAGTAAAAAATGGCCTGCTGAGCATCCAGAGCTGGAGTCCTCGTGATTTCGCTCATGACCGACACCGTACCGTGGACGATCGTCCTTACGGCGGCGGACCGGGGATGTTAATGATGGTGCAACCTTTACGGGATGCCATTCATGCAGCAAAAGCCGCGGCAGGTGAAGGCGCAAAGGTGATTTATCTTTCACCTCAGGGACGCAAGCTTGATCAAGCGGGCGTCAGCGAACTGGCAACCAATCAGAAGCTGATTTTGGTATGCGGTCGCTACGAAGGCGTAGATGAGCGCGTAATTCAGACCGAGATTGATGAAGAATGGTCAATCGGCGATTACGTTCTCAGCGGTGGCGAGCTACCGGCAATGACGCTGATTGACTCCGTTTCCCGGTTTATTCCGGGGGTTCTGGGTCATGAAGCTTCAGCAATCGAGGACTCTTTTGCTGAAGGATTGCTGGATTGCCCGCACTATACGCGGCCTGAAGTGTTAGAAGGTATGGAAGTACCGCCGGTATTGCTGTCGGGAAACCACGCTGAGATACGTCGCTGGCGTCTGAAGCAGTCGCTGGGCCGGACCTGGCTTAGAAGACCTGAACTTTTGGAAAACCTGGCTCTGACTGAAGAGCAAGCAAGGTTGCTGGCGGAGTTCAAAAAGGAACTCGCGCAACAGCAGCATAAACATGATGGGATGGCGTAAGCCCCCAATATCAGTTTACCCAGGATAAGAGATTAAATTATGAGCAACATTATTAAGCAACTTGAACAAGAACAGATGAAGCAGGACGTACCTTCCTTCCGTCCGGGTGATACCGTGGAAGTGAAAGTATGGGTTGTTGAAGGTTCCAAAAAACGTCTGCAGGCATTCGAGGGCGTGGTTATCGCTATTCGTAACCGCGGTCTGCACTCTGCATTCACTGTTCGTAAAATTTCCAACGGCGAAGGCGTTGAGCGTGTCTTCCAGACTCACTCTCCGGTAGTTGACAGCATTTCTGTCAAACGTCGTGGTGCTGTACGTAAAGCTAAACTGTACTACCTGCGTGAGCGTACCGGTAAGTCTGCTCGTATCAAAGAGCGTCTTAACTAAGATTCGCTTTCGCGACATCCTGAATGAGAGGGCTGGCCTGATGGGCTGGCCCTTTTTTTATCTTTATTTTAACCATTTTATTGTGAATCATTTACAATACGGCCCTTATTCGGAGGGGCGGTGGTCAGCGATATTCTTCATCAATCAGCATCTCAACGGCGGGCCGCATGGCTGGCGCTGTTTGCGATCGCGCTGATCGTGGTGGCGCCGTTGATCTCAGTCGCTTTGCAAAAAGATCCGATGAGCGGGATGCACCACGCAATGATGACGATGGCGGAAGATGCGCCATTACATCAGATGGCGATGATGCACGCCGACGCTTCGACGCCGCAACGCTCGCACGGCGTACCGCTCGATCATGCTGAAGCCTGTGGCTACTGCGTGCTGTTAGCTCACGTGCCAGGCCTGATTTTCGCGCTGATGCTGCTGCTTGTCATGGTGCTTCGACGCCAGCGGGTCCCTGTTAGCCGACCAGTACACAAACACTGGCATTACTTTCCCTGGCTTTATCCTCTTACCCGAGCGCCGCCGCGTCCGTCTGCTTTCCCCCTTACATAAAAAATAACCTGCGCACTGCGCAACGTTCTCTTTTGCTTTTAAAAAAGGAAAAGTATGACTACCTGCACCTCGCGCGCGGCATGGCTGAACCTGCTGCGGCGTCTTCATTTCTATATCGGACTGTTTATCGGACCGTTTATTTTTGCGGCGGCTCTGACCGGTACGCTATATGTCGCCACTCCACAGCTGGAAAGCTGGCTCTATCAGAATGCGCTTCGCGGTACGCTCAGTGGAGAAAAACAGCCGCTCAGCGCGCAAATTACCGTAGCAACAGAGGCTATACAGGGAAACCTGCGCCTGCATGCGGTACGCCCGGGGATACTGGCTGGCGATACTACCCGAGTGATGTTTATTGACCCGAACCTTGGCGAGTCGGAAACGCGGGCAATTTTTGTCGATCCGGTGACGTTAAGCGTGAAAGGAGATCTGCCGGTTTACGGTACCAGCGGTATTTTGCCGCTGCGTCAGTGGATTGATTATGCCCACCGCTCATTGCTCCTGGGGAGCGTTGGCCGCCTGTACAGCGAGCTCGCTGCGTCCTGGATGTGGGTTGCCGCTCTCGGTGGGATCGCGCTGTGGTCGATGACCCGCCCGCGTCGTCGCATTAACAATAAGATGCAGAATAGCCGCCGCCTGCATGTCTCTCTCGGATGGGCATTGCTGGTCGGTATGCTCATATTCTCTGCGACCGGTTTAACCTGGTCACAATGGGCCGGTGGTAACGTCGATAAGATGCGCGCCGCCTTTGGTTGGCTGACGCCACAGGTGAATACGCAGCTGGAAAGCGCCGTTCCGGCAGTTCACGATTCGCATGCGGAACATCATATGGGAAGCAAGATGATGGGCGAGGCGGCATCGCCGCTGCGCGTAGAGGAGTTTGACAAGATTCTGCTGGCCGCACGCGCTGCGGGGTTGGATGCCGGCAAGCTGGAGATTCGACCGCCGTCGGGCCCCGGGCGCGCGTGGACGGTAAATGAAATCGACAGAAGCTGGCCAACCCAGGTTGATGCTGTCGCGATCGAGGGGTCAACGATGCGGATCGTGGACCGTACGCATTTTTCCGACTTTCCGCTCATGGCCAAGCTGACCCGCTGGGGGGTTGATTTCCATATGGGAATTTTGTTCGGCCTTGTTAATCAGCTATTGCTTATCGCGTTCGGAACCGCACTCTGCGTGATGATAGTGGTGGGATACCGCTTGTGGTGGATCCGCCGCCCGGCGCGCGCGGCGGCTAACCCGGCCAATACGTTGATACAGGCGTGGTTTGGATTAGCATGGCCCGCTCGTCTGCTGACTGCCGTTATTGCGGTGTTGTTGGGGGTAGCGCTGCCGCTAATGGGGGGCAGCCTCGCGCTATGTCTCGCCGTTGATTATCTGCGCTGGCGCGCAGCAACGGCGATGTTAGAGGCTAAATCAGTCGAATAGGTTGTTTAAGGCGTGCTGATAACCACCGTGACGCGGCGGTTTTCAGCGCGTCCTTTCGCGGTATCGTTACTGGCTATCGGATACTTTTTCCCGAGTCCGCGAGTGGTCAAATTGGCGCGCGGAATATTCGCCCCTTCGGCCCATGCATCCGCAACGCTGTTGGCGCGCTTAAGCGATAACATTTCGTTGTAGCCATCTTCGCCGTAATTATCAGTATGGCCTTCGAGGCGGCTGTGGGTAATACCGGTGGTGGCCAGGCGTGAAGCCATCGTGCGGATTTGCTGCTTGCTATCGGCACGCAGGTGGTAATCATTTTTATCAAATAAGATGGTATCAGATATTCCTAATGACCAGTCGCCGTTGGTTTCAGTAAAGCCGTATGACTTCATTGCTGCAATTTGTTCTGCAGAGAATTTTCCTTGCGGAGCCTGGCAGCCGCTAAAAAAAATTGCGGCAAGTAAAGCAGGTGCAAAATATTTCCCAATCATGGTGATTCCTTTTATTTTTGCGTTTGCTGCAAGCGCTGGTGTTTCATCCGATACATATTTTGATCGGCAAGCTCTTGCAGATTTTCCGCGGAGGCATGTTCCCAGGTTAAAGCGTATCCAATACTCAGTGACAGACTGGTGGTGTGGCCATTGTGGAGATTAAATGGCTGGATAAACTGTTCGGACAACGCACGGCACAGGGCCTGAACTTCGGTCTCTGAATGCACATCGCGTAGCAGAATGGCAAATTCATCGCCGCCGAGACGCCACGCCTGATGCTGTTTGCCGACAAAGGCCATCAGGCGGCTCGCGACTTCAATTAACACTTTATCGCCAGCTGCATGGCCCCAGTTATCGTTAATAAGCTTGAAGTTATCGCCATCAAGAAATAACAGCGCGGAACTACTGTGGACGGTTTCGTCTTTCATCAGCTCATTAATGACATTACGGAAAGCCGCTCTGTTAGCCAGACCGGTTAACGGATCGTGCAATGAACTGCGCAGGAGCTGGGCATTTTTAGCCTGAAGCTGCCGCTGCCAGTCCTCCATTTCGCCCAATAGGCTATTAAAGTCCTGGGCAAACAGGTGGAATTCTTCAATGCGCTCTTCGGGGACCCGGCGAGAAAAATGGCGATTTTCGCGAATATCATGCACCACTTCGGTAATGCTCTGTAACGCAGCCACAATGCCGCGGTGCAGCGAGTGGGTCAGGAGCAAGGCGATGCAGGAAGCAAGAAAAATGCTGCCGGTGAGCACAATAATTGAGATGCCAAGAAAATAGCTTATCAGCCGGTCCAGCGCGGTCAGACGGAGTTCACCGATGATTTTCCCCTGGTGCCAGATAGGCTGTACCGTGGGGTCAGGGAATAGCCATTTGCTGATAACGTCGCTGATTTTATCCTGCCTGACCAGCCGCTCGTTATGCCATGAGGCGAAGGGCTTTTGTCGGCCATCGACCAGAATGGCTTTGGAGAATTGCCCCTGTCTTCCCAGCGTGGCCAGCGTATCTTCAGCCGCTGCGCTATCGCCAAAAACGAGCGCGGCTTCCAGGCTGCGGCCCATGGTAGCGGCGGTAAGCTCCAGGTTTTTTTGTGCGTATTGCTTAAGTGTGAATATGGAAGCGGCGCAGAGTAACAGCCAGACCAGTGTCATAGAGATCACCACGCTTATCATGCTGATACGGCGCAGCGCTCTTTTAAATGTGGGGCGCGGGGCCTGAGAAAAATCCTTATTCATGTGATGTTTTCCGGGCAAGCATCAGTACCTCGGGATTAACCCGAACGCCGCTGTGCGTCAGTACATCCAGATTTACGGAAAATCTGACTCTCTCATTGTTTATAAGCAGGCAAAAAGCGCTGCCAATAGAGCAATCGGTGTTTTGTTCCGCAATAAGTAATAGGGGCCGGTTTCCATATTTGGCCGTAAATTCAGACTGTTGGATCGGTGATTCACTGCCAAAATAAAAACCATCGCAGGTCGTCTGTAAGGCTTCTTCTGTATTACGAACAATCACGGGTTTATAAGGCAATATTTCCGGTGCTTCTTCGGCCAGGCTATGGATATAACGTGATGTCGAAAAAATACATAGCCTTGGAGGACCTGATAATTGCGGCCAGCGTGTATAAGTCACGATCCCCGAAACGATCGTCCGAACATTTTCAGACGGTCCGGAGGCAACAGCAGAGATACCCACGAGTGATAGTACTAAAGTCAAAAAGAGACGGTGAAGAACAGTCATTACGGTTCCGTCAGGTTGTCATTGCGTGGGGGATGCAGATTGCTGAAACCCGGGCGAAGAATAGCATTATTGATGAAAAGCGTCATTAGCCAGCCTCGCCGCTTTAAGATAATTCTCACCAGGATTTTTCGTAAAAGAATCGCTTTTAAAAAGGGAGTAACGGGCGTTAAATCGCTATGTGTAAATAATAATGTACAATATAAAGGGAGTTTAGCGCGATTTAATTTCCATGTGTAAAGTAAAATTTACGGAATATGGATTGAAATCTTTACTTTGTGTGGTATCGTTACGTCATCCTCGCTGAGGCAATAACTATCGCAAACGAGCTATACAGGATCGCAATCATGCAAAAAGACGCGCTGAACAACGTACATATTACCGATGAACAGGTTTTGATCACTCCGGATCAGTTGAAAGCTGAATTCCCTTTGAGCGTTGAGCAGGAAGCGCAGATCGCGCACTCTCGGCAGACCATCTCTGACATCATCGCCGGTCGCGATCCGCGCTTGCTGGTGGTGTGTGGTCCTTGCTCAATTCACGATCCTGAAACCGCCATTGAGTACGCTCGTCGTTTTAAAGCTCTTGCCGCAGAGGTCAGCGATAGCCTCTATCTGGTCATGCGCGTCTATTTTGAAAAACCCCGTACCACCGTTGGCTGGAAAGGGCTGATTAACGATCCGCATATGGATGGTTCTTTTGATGTGGAAGGCGGCCTGAAGATTGCGCGTCATCTGCTGGTTGAACTGGTCAATATGGGGCTACCGTTGGCGACGGAAGCGTTGGATCCAAATAGTCCTCAGTACCTCGGCGATCTGTTTAGCTGGTCCGCTATCGGCGCGCGTACGACGGAATCCCAGACTCACCGCGAAATGGCTTCAGGCCTGTCGATGCCGGTTGGGTTTAAAAACGGCACCGACGGTAGCCTTGCCACCGCCATTAACGCGATGCGCGCTGCCGCAATGCCGCACCGTTTCGTCGGCATCAACCAGGCTGGACAGGTGTGCCTGCTGCAAACCCAGGGCAACCCGAACGGTCACGTCATTTTGCGCGGTGGGAAAGCGCCAAACTATGGCCCGGAAGACGTCGCGAAGTGCGAAAAAGAGATGACTCAGGCGGGACTGAAGCCTTCCCTGATGGTAGATTGCAGCCATGGGAATTCGAATAAAGACTACCGCCGTCAGCCCGCGGTTGCGGAATCCGTGGTCGCGCAGATCAAAGATGGTAACCGTTCCATTATTGGTCTGATGATTGAGAGCAATATCCACGAAGGTAATCAGTCCTCTGAGCAGCCGCGTTGCGATATGAAATACGGCGTCTCGGTGACCGATGCCTGCATTAGTTGGGAAACCACCGATGCGCTGCTCCGCGAACTTGATAAGGATCTGCGAGGCCATCTGGCGACTCGTCTGGCGTAAGAGGATTGTATGGTTGCTGAACTGACCGCGTTACGCGATCAAATTGATGAAGTCGATAAAGCGCTGCTGGAGCTGCTGGCGAAGCGCCTGGAGCTGGTAGCGCAAGTCGGAGAGGTTAAAAGCCATTATGGCCTGCCGATTTACGTCCCTGAGCGTGAATCGGCGATGCTGGCCTCCCGCCGTGAGGAGGCTGCTGCGCTTGGGGTTCCGCCGGATCTTATCGAAGATGTCCTGCGTCGCGTCATGCGTGAGTCTTATTCCAGCGAAAACGATAAAGGTTTTAAAACGCTTTATCCGAACCTGCGTCCGGTCGTTATTGTCGGTGGCGGCGGGCAAATGGGGCGTCTGTTTGAGAAAATGCTGACGCTTTCCGGATATCAGGTTCGTATCCTGGAGAAAGACGACTGGTCGCGGGCGGACGAGATTGTCGCCGATGCCGGTATGGTTATCGTCAGCGTGCCGATTCATATCACGGCGGCGACGATTGCTCAGCTGCCTCCGCTGCCGGCGGACTGCATCCTGGTCGATTTGGCTTCGGTGAAAGCGGAACCGCTGCAGGCGATGCTGGCTGCGCATAAAGGTCCGGTATTGGGTCTGCATCCTATGTTTGGTCCTGATAGCGGCAGCCTGGCGAAGCAGGTAGTGGTGTATTGCGATGGCCGCCAGCCTGAGGCCTACCAGTGGTTTCTTGAGCAAATTCAGGTCTGGGGCGCTCGGTTGCATCGTATCAGCGCCGTCGAACACGACCAGAACATGGCCTTTATTCAGGCGTTGCGCCACTTTGCTACCTTCGCTTATGGCCTGCATCTGGCCGAAGAGAACGTGCGTCTTGAGCAACTTTTAGCGCTCTCGTCGCCAATTTATCGTCTGGAGCTGGCGATGGTTGGCCGACTGTTTGCCCAGGATCCGCAGCTCTACGCTGACATTATTATGTCCTCGGAAAATAACCTGGCGCTGATTAAGCGATACTACCAGCGTTTCGGTGAAGCTATCGGCCTGCTGGAGCAGGGGGATAAACAGGCGTTTATCGATAGCTTCCGTAAGGTTGAACACTGGTTCGGGGACTATGCCCAGCGCTTCCAGAGCGAAAGCCGGACGTTGCTGCGCCAGGCGAATGATAATCGGCAGTAAGGCGTAAAACGCGTATACAATAAAGCCAGAGGGGTGACCCGCTGGCTTTTTTTATAGGGATGAAAACGATGGCTGAACCACAACCGCTGTTTGATTATACCGGGCATTTACCGGAGTGTCCGACCTGGAGCGAAGCCGAACAGGCCTTGTACTGGGCCGATATTATGGAGTGCGAGATTCATCGTTACGACGTGCGGACGGGTGAACATCAGGTATTACAGTTTCCCGAGGAGCCCGGTTGTTTTGCCCTGCGCGCGAAGGGCGGTTTTATCGTCGCTTTACGTAGCGGTATCTGGCTCACGGATGCGCATGGCCTGCTGCAGCGAAAAGTCTGCGATAACCCCAGTAATCCGCAATTAGCACGCTTTAATGATGGCGGAACCGATCGCGACGGCCGTTTTTATGCCGGAACTTTCTGGGGGCCGGGCGATTTTAACGGCGCGCTCTTGATGCGCATCGATAGCGATCTCTCCCCGCAGGTTATCCAGTGCGATATTCACGGCGCTAACGGTCTGGCGTTTAGCGAAGACAAGCGTTGGATGTATACCTCGGATACGCCGAATGCCGTTATCTATCGAACACCTCTCGATAAGCGGGGCGAGGCGGGGAAACGCGAGGTCTTTCGCCGTTTTCATCCGGGTGAGGGAATTCCTGATGGCGCGGCCATCGATGCTGAAGGTTGCTACTGGAGCGCGATGTTTGACGGTTGGCGTATTGCCCGCTTTTCACCGACGGGCGAGCAGCTGGAGGAGCATCGTTTACCGGTGCGTTGCCCGACGATGGTCTGTTTTGGCGGAACGGATATGAAGACGCTCTATATCACCACCACGCGGGAGAATATGGATGCTGAGGAAGTGGCGAAATATCCGCTTTCCGGGGCCATCTTCACCCTGCCGGTTAGCGTGGCAGGGATGAAGAAATTGCCGTTTATAGAGCGTTAAACCGGATCGACCGGTACCACGTTTTCGCTGGCATAACAGCCCAGCACCTTCATGGAACGGGTTATCTCGGCCAGCTCTTTTAAGGCTTTACGCATGGGCAGTGATTCCAGGTTGGCCTGGATATCCAGATAAAACATCTCTTCCCACGGATTACCGTGAATGGGACGCGACTCCAGCTTGGTCATGATCAGGTTATGGTTTCGCAGCACCAGCAGCGCTTCTACCAGGGCCCCGGCTTGCTGGCCGGTGGCCATCAACAGCGTGGTTTTTGCGGGAACCTGATCGGATACTTCCACCGCTTTACGCGCCAGAACCAGGAAGCGGGTGATATTTTGCGTTTGGTTAGCCTGACAATGTTCCAGTACCTGCAAACCGTGCAGCGCTCCGCCTGCTTCGCTGCCCAGGGCGGCCACGGTCGGCGATTTAGCCTGAGCGACTTTTTCCATCGCTGAGGAGGTGCTATCGGTATATTCAATATTCCAGTGCGGATAGCGGCTGAGGTACTGGCTGCACTGCTGGAACGGCTGCGGATGGCTGTAGACCGTCGTAATCTGTTGCGCGTCGGTGGATGTTGAAACCAGCACGCAGTGATCGATAGGCAGAGTCAGCTCGCCGACGATAGATAAAGTAGTGTGCTGCAGAAGATCGTAAACATCATTGATGCCGCCGGAGCTGGTATTTTCAATAGGGACCACGGCATAGTCGGCCTGGCCCGTCTCCACTTGCTCAAAGATATCGGCGAATTTCGCACAGCCGCTTTCGATAAACTGTTCAAAGTGGCGGGCGGCATACTGGCGGGCCGCAAGATGTGAATATGAACCTTTCGGTCCGAGAAACGCCACGCGGGCGGAGTGCGGATTGATTTTATTGAGGTGCTGCTGCAGTAGCGTTTGTTGGGTAAGGACCGAGTCTTCAATGATCAGCTGGAACAGGCGCGTGATGTAGTGGGCATCGAGATGATGTTTTTTTCCCAACGTCATCAGGCGTTCCAGCAGGTCCCGCTCGCGGTCGATATCCCGCACCGGGCGATGCGATGCCAGCTTGGCTTTTCCTACCTCTACGGCCAGGCCGCGGCGTTCCGCCAGCAGCGCCAGCAGCTTCTCATCCAGAGCGCTGATCTTATCGCGTAGCGCCAGTAATGGGTTTTCCTCGGTCATATGTGTTGCCTTTCTTGTTATTGATTATCAATAAAAAAGGCCTCCCGTTTGGGAGGCCTTGTTGTTCGTCTTCGCATTCTTTATCACACGACGAATTGCCTCCCATTCAGGGGAAGGTAAAAAAGAATGCGAAGAAGAACAGGTTCGGTTGCATGATGAATTCCTTGAGTTAGTGGGGATTACAGTACCTGTACTGTTTTCACTCTGTCAATAAAAAACGCGCCCGGAGGCGCGTGGCATGACACAAGCTTAAGTTAAGGATTACTCTTCTTCTTCCACAAAGCCAGCCTCTTTCACCGATGTGGCGGCGCGGCGGGCTTCCCCTTTGTGCTGCACTTTATTAAGCTGCCGTTCCAGCTTGTTGATCAATTCGTTGATCGCGGCATACATGTCTTCGTGCCGCGCGCTGGCAACCAGATGCCCGTTTGGCGTATTGATGGTGGCGTCAGCGACAAAACCCTGCGGCTCCTTAGAGAGGATGATGTGCGGGTTAATTAAGTGGGTTTGCCATTTATCCAGTTTGGCGAGACGGTCTGCGACGTGCTGGCGGATTGCCGGAGTAATTTCCATTTGTTTACTGGTAATGTTCATTGTCATAAATTTTACCTCTTGTCTTTCCCGTCTTGGTGAACTCAGCATACCTCGCCCAATGTCAAAATGCGTGATTTAAATCACATTTTATTGTCACTTTTTGTCAACAAATCTGTTTTGTGAGACAGGACAGGAACAGGTGAGATTTTACTTGTGGAAAGGAAGAAAGAGAGCCATATTTGATGGGTTAACTCGGCGCTAAACCGCTTCAGCTGAGCTATTTAACGAATAAAAAAACGGCAGCCATTTGGCTGCCGTTTTGCTTATCTAAGGGCTATCAGGTGTTCTTGCTGTTGGCCGCAATAATTTTCGCAACCTTGTCAGCCTGCGCGTTCATCTGCATCTGACGGTAGGCGTTTTCCATCTTCGGCAGCGCATCGCGGGTGGCCTGCGTATCCGGATAGTTACGCAGCATGCCGTCTACGCGGTTAACTACCGCAACCCATGCGCCACGATCGGTGTAGTAATCAACTACCGACAGCTCGTACTTCGCCAGACGATCCTTCAGGAACACCATACGTTTATAGGCGTCAGTAGAGTACTGGCTGTTGGGATAGCCACGAACCAGTTTGGAGAAGTCGTTAAAGGCATCGCGCGCGTGTTGCGGGTCGCGGTCAGAACGGTCGACGCCGAAGAAGCCCTGCAGCGCACTGTCATCCAACGCCATATTTGTCAGACCACGCATATAAATAACGTAATCAATGTTAGGATGGGTCGGGTTCAGGCGCACAAAGCGATCGATAGCGGCCTGAGCCAGCGGTAGATCGGCGTTTTTGTAGTACGCATAAATCAGGTCCAACTGTACCTGTTGGGAATAAGGTCCAAAGGGATAACGGTTATCCAACGCTTCCAGTTGCGTTATTGCCTGTTTCCAGTTACCGTCCTGCAGCTTTTGCTGAGCGGTCGCGTAGATCTCATTCGGCGGATTATCGGGCACCTCCTCCTTTGAGCCAGAGCAACCCACCAAAGCCAGGCTCAGTGTGGCTGCTGCCACCAGGTATTTCATGCGCGTCATGACGTTTTGACTTCCTCAAAATGTTTATGCGGGAGAATCTCTGTTCCTGCTCCCGATTAAGACCAGCTACAATAGCACACTATATTAAACGGCAAAGCCGTAAAACCCAACGTTAAAACGAAGAAGCTGTATATGGCACAACGAGTACAACTCAACGCAACGGTGTCCGAAAATCAACTCGGACAACGCTTAGATCAGGCTTTGGCCGAATTGTTCCCGGATTATTCGCGTTCGCGCATAAAAGAATGGATCCTTGACCAGAGAGTGCTGGTAAACGGCTGCGTCAGCGACAAGCCGAAAGAGAAAGTGCTGGGGGGAGAGACGATTGCTATCGATGTTGAAATCGAAGAAGAAGTCCGTTTCCAACCGCAGGATATTCCGCTCAATATCGTTTATGAAGATGATGACATCCTCGTAATTAATAAACCGCGCGATTTAGTTGTGCACCCCGGCGCGGGCAACCCTGACGGTACTGTGCTGAATGCGCTGTTGCACTACTATCCGGCCATTGCTGACGTGCCGCGGGCGGGGATCGTGCACCGTCTTGATAAAGACACCACCGGTTTAATGGTGGTAGCAAAGACTATCCCAGCGCAAACCCGGCTGGTGGAATCCCTGCAGCTGCGTGAAATTACCCGTGAATATGAAGCGGTGGCGATTGGTCATATGACGGCTGGCGGAACGGTTGAAGAACCGATTAGCCGTCACCCGACCAAGCGTACGCATATGGCGGTACATCCCATGGGGAAACCGGCGGTGACGCACTATCGGATCATGGAGCATTTTCGCATTCATACTCGTTTGCGTTTGCGCCTCGAGACCGGTCGTACGCACCAGATTCGCGTGCACATGGCGCACATCACCCATCCGCTGGTGGGCGATCAGGTTTATGGGGGACGCCCGCGTCCGCCTAAAGGTGCGTCGGAAGAGTTCATCACTGCTCTGCGTAAGTTCGACCGCCAGGCTCTCCACGCCACGATGCTGCGCTTATACCATCCGATCAGCGGTATTGAGATGGAATGGCATGCGCCAATTCCGCAGGATATGGTTGATTTGATCGATGCCATGCGCGCTGATTTTGAAACTCATAAAGACGATATCGACTGGTTATGACTAAAGTGATTGTACCGCAATGGCCGATGCCGGAAGGCGTGGCTGCCTGTAGTTCCACGCGCGTTGGCGGGGTGAGTTTATCGCCATACGATTCACTTAACCTCGGCGCTCATTGCGGAGACAATCTGCAGCACGTAGAAGAGAACCGTCGGCGCATGTTCGCCGCCGGCGGTCTGCCGTCATACCCGGTGTGGCTGGAACAGGTTCACGGTACGGCAGTGTTGAAACTCGACGGCGGGCCGTACGCTTCAAAGCGCGCGGATGCGTCATACTGCAATGTGCCGGGTACGGTATGCGCGGTAATGACCGCAGATTGCCTGCCGGTGCTTTTTTGTAACCGCGCGGGTACGGAAGTTGCGGCTGCTCATGCCGGCTGGCGAGGTCTTTGCGAAGGCGTGCTGGAAGAAACCGTTGCCTGTTTTGCCGATAGCCCGGAAAACATTATGGCCTGGCTTGGCCCCGCCATCGGGCCGGATGCGTTTGAGGTCGGCCCGGAAGTGCGCGAAGCCTTTGTGGCAAAAGATGCTCAAGCGGAGCGCGCATTTCGCCCTGCGGGTGAGAAGTATTTTGCTGATATCTATCAGCTTGCTCGTCAGCGTCTGACGGGCGTTGGCGTTGAGCAGATTTTTGGCGGCGACCGCTGCACCCTCAGCGAAAAAGATGATTTTTTCTCTTATCGTCGCGACAAGACGACGGGTCGTATGGCAAGTTTCATCTGGCTGATATAACCTGCCGAGCTAAGACGATCCAGAAGGCAAACTTATTTTTGCATAGTTCAGGTCTTTAACCTTGAATAATTGAGGGATGACCTCATTTAATCTCCAGTAGCAAATTTGACCTGTTATGGGAGGAGTTATGCGTCTGGATCGTCTTACCAATAAATTCCAGCTTGCTCTTGCCGATGCCCAGTCTCTTGCGCTTGGGCACGACAACCAATTCATCGAACCTCTTCATCTAATGAGCGCCTTGCTGAATCAGGAAGGGGGATCGGTACGTCCTTTATTAACTTCGGCTGGCATTAACGCCGGAGAGTTACGCACCAATATTGAACAGGCGTTGAGCCGATTGCCGCAGGTGGAAGGTACCGGTGGCGATGTTCAACCGTCCCAGGATTTAGTGCGTATCCTTAACCTTTGCGACAAGCTGGCGCAAAAGAGAAAGGACAACTTTATTTCGTCAGAACTGTTCGTTCTGGCGGTACTTGAATCCCGCGGCACGCTGACCGACCTTTTAAAATCCGCCGGAGCCACAACCGCTAACGTGAGTCAGGCGATTGAACAAATGCGCGGAGGTGAAAGCGTGAACGATCAGGGAGCCGAAGACCAACGTCAGGCTTTGAAAAAATTTACCGTCGATCTAACCGAACGTGCCGAGCAGGGTAAGCTTGACCCGGTGATTGGCCGTGATGAAGAAATTCGTCGAACGATTCAGGTTCTGCAGCGTCGTACCAAAAAT
The DNA here is from genome assembly GCF_002556465.1 of Klebsiella sp. MBT K-1. NCBI lineage: Bacteria > Pseudomonadati > Pseudomonadota > Gammaproteobacteria > Enterobacterales > Enterobacteriaceae > Klebsiella > Klebsiella sp. MBT K-1. The sequence goes on from NZ_PDEL01000008.1 coordinate 285,280, forward strand.
AACCCGGTGCTTATTGGTGAACCCGGCGTAGGTAAAACGGCCATTGTTGAAGGACTGGCGCAGCGGATCGTCAATGGTGAAGTACCGGAAGGATTGAAGGGGCGTCGGGTCCTGGCGCTCGATATGGGCGCGCTAGTGGCGGGTGCCAAGTATCGCGGTGAGTTTGAAGAACGCTTAAAAGGCGTGCTAAACGATCTCGCCAAGCAGGAAGGCAACGTCATCCTGTTTATCGATGAGCTGCACACGATGGTGGGCGCAGGTAAAGCAGACGGTGCCATGGACGCCGGGAATATGCTGAAACCGGCGCTGGCGCGTGGTGAGCTGCACTGCGTGGGCGCCACGACGCTGGATGAATATCGCCAGTACATTGAGAAAGACGCCGCGCTGGAGCGTCGTTTCCAGAAAGTGTTCGTTGCGGAACCGACGGTTGAAGATACCATTGCGATTTTGCGTGGTCTGAAAGAACGTTATGAACTGCACCACCACGTGCAGATCACTGACCCGGCGATTGTAGCGGCGGCTACGCTGTCCCACCGTTATATCGCTGACCGACAGCTGCCGGACAAAGCTATTGACCTGATCGATGAAGCTGCATCCAGTATCCGTATGCAGATTGACTCAAAACCGGAAGAGCTGGACAGACTCGATCGTCGCATCATTCAGCTCAAGCTGGAACAGCAGGCGCTGAAGAAAGAGTCTGATGAAGCCAGCATTAAGCGGTTGGATATGCTGAATGAGGAACTGGCGGATAAAGAGCGTCAATATTCAGTCTTAGAAGAAGAGTGGAAGGCTGAAAAAGCGTCGCTCTCCGGCACCCAGACGATTAAGGCCGAGCTGGAACAGGCTAAAATCGCGATTGAGCAGGCGCGTCGCGTCGGCGATCTGGCGCGGATGTCCGAGCTGCAGTACGGCAAGATCCCGGAACTGGAAAAACAGCTGGCGGCGGCAACGCAGTCTGAAGGCAAGACGATGCGCCTGCTGCGGAATAAAGTCACGGATGCGGAAATCGCGGAAGTGTTGGCTCGTTGGACGGGGATTCCGGTTGCGAGAATGCTCGAAGGCGAACGTGAGAAGCTGCTGCGTATGGAGCAGGAGCTGCATAGCCGCGTTATTGGTCAGAACGAAGCGGTTGAAGCGGTATCGAATGCGATCCGCCGTAGTCGTGCCGGGTTATCCGATCCTAACCGTCCGATTGGCTCGTTCCTGTTCCTCGGTCCTACTGGGGTAGGTAAAACAGAACTCTGTAAAGCGCTGGCTAACTTTATGTTTGACAGCGACGATGCAATGGTACGTATCGACATGTCAGAGTTTATGGAGAAACATTCCGTTTCACGTCTGGTTGGGGCGCCTCCGGGATACGTCGGTTATGAAGAAGGTGGCTATCTCACTGAGGCGGTCCGCCGTCGTCCTTATTCCGTCATCCTGCTGGATGAAGTGGAAAAAGCGCATCCGGATGTCTTTAACATTCTGCTGCAGGTACTGGACGATGGACGTTTGACTGACGGGCAGGGGAGAACGGTCGACTTCCGCAATACGGTTGTCATTATGACCTCCAACCTCGGTTCGGATCTCATTCAGGAACGTTTTGGTGCGCTGGATTACAGTCACATGAAAGATCTGGTGCTGGGTGTGGTTAGTCAAAGCTTCCGCCCGGAGTTTATCAACCGTATTGATGAAGTGGTTGTCTTCCACCCGTTAGGTGAAAAACACATTGCTTCTATTGCGCAGATTCAGCTGCAGCGGTTGTATAAACGACTGGAGGAGCGCGGCTACGAAGTCCACCTCTCTGATGAGGCGCTGAAGCTGCTGAGCGAAAATGGGTACGATCCGGTTTATGGCGCACGTCCTCTGAAACGTGCTATCCAGCAGCAGATCGAAAACCCCCTGGCACAGCAGATTCTTTCCGGTGAGCTGATACCAGGTAAAGAAGTGCAGCTGGTCGTGAAAAATGACCGGATAGTGGCAGTGCAGTAAATCACAAAACAGCAAAAACGGGCCCCCTGGGCTCGTTTTTGTTTAAAAACCAGGCAATAATTTAATCTCAGCCGATATTTTGGCCAAAAATTAAGCAGGTGAGGTTTTTTTTTAAAATTCCCCTTGCCACTTCAGAATTACTCCCTATAATGCGCCTCCACTGACACGGAACAACGGCACAAGCCGCCGGGTCAGCGGGATTCAGCAATGAATACCGGCAGAGAAAAGCGAAATTAAACGCTTGACTCTGAATGAGGAAAGCGTAATATACGCCACCTCGCAACGGTGAGCGAAAGCCGCGTTGCACTGCTCTTTAACAATTTATCAGACAACCTGTGTGGGCACTCAAAG